>NZ_WBKS01000004.1:0-112151 GCF_008868145.1 Micromonospora sp. AMSO1212t | reverse complement strand
CGCGCCCGTTCACCGCACCCACCGAACGTCATCCCCGCACCCGCCCCGGCGGCCCGTTCCACCGGCCCGCCCCGGCGAGGTCGTGCGGGTCCTCCCGCAGGTTCTTCCCGTGAGGTGCCGACCATGTCGCAGACCGCTCTGTACCACTTCCTCACCGCGGTGCCCGAGGCCGCCGCCATCTGGTCCTTCCTGCTGCTGCTCGCCCTGGGCCTGCTCGCCGCGCTCGTCGCCCGGCCGGAACGCGACCCCGAGCCGGAGGCCGCCCCCGAACCGGCCGACGCCGACGCCGTCCGCCGCGACGATCTGGTCCGCTACGCCGAGGAGGTGGCGGTGGCCGCCGCCGGGGCCGCCCAGACGGCCCGTCGCCGCCGGGAGCAGTGGATTGCCGCGCAGGACGAGGCGGACCGGGCCTGGACCGCGTACGACGAGGCGGACAGCGCCGCCCGCCGCCTGGCCGGCGCCGCCGCGCTGGGCGCCCCGCGCACCCCGCGCACCCCGGGCGAGTACGCGGCCCGGGAGCGCTGGCTGCACCACGCCGCCATGTCGGCGCACTGGCGGGGCGACCTGACCGCCCGTCAGCTCGCCGACGTGCTGGCGCACCGCAACGGGTGGGATCCGCGCCGGCACCCGGCCGAGCAGGAGATCGTGCTGGCCCGCACGGTCAGGGACGGGCGCCGGGCCGGATGGGAGCGCGCCGCCGCGCGGGAACGGACGGCCTGGCGGGACGCGGAACTGGCCGCCGAGGCCGCCCGGACGCTCGCCGCCGAGGCGTACGCGGCAACCATGGCCCTGCGGCCCGCTCTGCCGTACCGGAGTGCGACGACGAGCGCCCTGCCGGTGCCCGCTGCGGTCCGGAACGCGCGGTGGCGCCCGGCCCGGGTCGGCTGACACGCCTCGTCTCGACCGAATCGTTACCCGGAATATGGTGAGCCCGGTCACCCGGGTCACCGAATCGGGCGCGGGGCACAGAACGGGTCATCGAGTCGCGCAATTGCCGGTCGGCTGCTCGCCGTCTGTCCTGTTTCCGCCGTCGGGCGCCGTCGAAACTGCTTGTCCCATTGAGTGAAGTCAGTAACCGGGTGTTCCGAAATCTGTTACCGCGGATCACGTTTACGCAGGTGGGAGCGCTTGGCATGGGACATACCCACCGGTAGTGTCGGCGCGTCCGATGCGGTAATCGATCGCCGACGGCGACGCCGCACCGACCCGCCTAATCGAGTTCCACGAACCGGGGACCCATGAGCAACATCGGGGTGAATCCGCGAGCCTACGGCCCGCGGTAGGGCGTACTTCCCGCCCGAATCCGTCAGCTAACCCGGTCGGCGGCCACGGAAGGAGTTACCCCTCTTGCCCACCCCTCGATCGTCCCCCCGCCTCCACGGCACCGCGGTGCCCGCGCTCGCCTGACGCGCGACCGGCAACCGCCCCCTGGGCGCCCGGCATCACGGGCGTTCCCGATCCCCCGGCCATCCGGCCCCGCCAGCACGTGTGAGCTCCTCCGCGTGCCGGGCCGGCGTGTGCCGCTCACGCCCCGTGGAGGATTTCGTGAAGCACCACCTGAAGCGTCAGCTGCGACGGATCGTCACCGAACGCCCGTACCAGATCATCGCCGGATCGGCCGCCGCGCTCGTGCTGGCCGCCGGTGCCGGCACCGTCGCCGCCGCCGGTGACGACGCCCCGGTCCAGGAGAACACCGCGGCGGTCGCCGATCTCGGCGCCGCCCGCCTCGGCGAGCAGCCCGCCAGCCGCGGCGAGGCCCGTATCGCCGTGCCGCAGGCGTCGCCCAGCGCCTCCGCCGCGCCCAGCGCGTCGCCGAGCGCCTCCCCGTCGAAGAAGGCGGCCGACCCGGACACCACGGCGAAGGCCAAGCCGAAGCCGCCGTCGAGCAAGTCGCTCGACTACGACTACCAGGCGCAGATCAACTACTTCTACTGCGGTCCGGCTGCCGTGCGCAACGCGCTCAGCGCCGCCGGCATCGAGCGCAGCCAGGACGCGCTCGCCGGCCCTCTCGGCACCACCGAGATGGGCACCAACTCGGCCGAGGACACCACCCGGGTGCTCAACCAGCAGGTCAAGGGCAACCCGTACCGGACCCGCATGATTCCCGGCACTGCCACCCCGGCCCAGATGGACCGGCTCCAGGCCGACGTGGTCGAGGCGATCAACAACGGCCGTGGGGTCGTCGCGAACGTCGCCGGTACCGCCACCGACACCAACGGCGGCTGGCACTCGTTCCCGGGCGGCCACTACGTCGCGGTGGTCGGCTACAAGAACGACGGCCGGGCCGTACGCATCGCCGACTCGGCCGACCCGTCGCTGCCCTCGTACTGGGTCACCACGATCGACCTGGCACACTGGGTCTCCACGCGCGGCTACTCCGCCTGAGTCCCGCCCGCCCGCCCCGCTGATCTTGTAGTTGTGGCCCCGTTGCAACGGGCAATCCGGGCATCCCGCGGGCCGTAACTGCAAGATCGACGGGCTGGTGGGGCGCCGGCTCGGTGGGTTCGGTCTCGCGTGTCGTGTGCGGGCGGTGGCAGACTGCGCCAATGGGCGACGCGACGGGGAAGCGGCATCTGATTCTCCTGCACGGCATGGGTGCCACCGGCGAGGTGTGGCTGCCCTGGGCGCCGCTGCTGGAACGCCGCTGGCCCGGCCGCTGGCTCGCCCCCGACCTGGCGGGACACGGCTGGTCGCCGCCGCTCGACGGCTACTCGTTCGAGGCCGTGGCGCAGCGCGTGGTGGACGGACTCGGCCCGGTCCGGCTCGGCCCCGACGACCGGCTGGTGCTGCTCGGGCACTCGCTCGGCGGGGTGGTGGCGCTGGCGCTGGCCGCCCGGCGGCGAGGGCTTCCGGTTGACGGGGTGGTCGGGCTCGGCATCAAGGCGGTCTGGTCCCCGGCCGAACTGGCCAAGTCGGAGGAGCTGGCCGCCCGGCCGGTCACCTGGTTCGCCACCCGCGACGAGGCGGCCCGCCGCTACCTGCGCGTGTCCGGGCTCGCCGGGCTGTTCGCACCGGACCACCCGGTGGTGGAGGCGGGGTTGCGCCGGGTGGACGGTCGCTGGCGGCTCGCGATGGACCCGGCCGCGTTCGCCGTCGGGGAACCCCGGCTGCCGTCCCTGCTGGCCGCCACCGATGTGCCCGTGCTGCTGGCCCGGGGCGAGACGGACCCGATGGTGACCGACGCGCAGCTCAAGGAACTGGGCGTGCCGGTGGCCACGCTGCCGGGGCTGGGCCACAACGCGCACGTCGAGGATCCGGAGGCGGTGCTCGCCCTGCTCGACCCGTACCTCTGAGCGGGCCTACACCTCGGCGCGCGGCGCCGGGACCGCCCAGTCGGGTTCCAGTTCGCGGCGGGCGGCGGTGAGGAACGCCTCGGCGTAGGCGTCGGCCGGGAAGTCGCCCAGGTAACGGGTACGCGCCGCCCAGCGCTGTGCCGCCTTCGGGTCGGCGTCGAGCAGGTCGGTGAGCACTACGTCCACGTTGGACATGTCGCGCCGCAGCACGTAGCCGGACGCGGCGAGCGGGAACCGCTCCACGAAGTGCTCGCCGTCGGCGCCGGTGTCGGTGACCGCGTACGGCTTGCCGGAGTAGAGCCAGTCGGAGATGACCCCGGAGACGTCGGAGACCAGCGCGTCGGCGCGGTTGACGCACTCGGTGAGCGTCAGCTCGCGGCTCGCGGCGGCGCCCCACAGGTGCGGCCGGCCGGTCTTCGCCCGGTCGGCGGCGAGCAGTTCGGTGAGCCGGGCGAGCTGGCGGGCCGAGGCCGGGTTCTTGCCGGTGTACGGGTGGGCGCGCAGGACCACCGCGGCGCCCCGGTCGATCAGCCGGCGGATCAGCGTCTCGGCCACCGGCAGCGAGCAGTAGTTGGCGTCGGCGTGGTGCCCGGTCCAGGTCGGGGTGTAGAGGACCGTGGGGTGCGCCGGTGCGGTGACCGGCTCCCGGCGTACCTCGATGGCCTCGACCTGGGGGCGGCCGACCACGACGAACTTGTCGGCGGGGATCTCCACGCCGGCGCGGGCGTACCTGTCGATCGCGGCCTGCCCGGCCACGAAGATCTTGTCGAAGATGGCCGAGACCGGGTTGGCGCTCGGGGCCTTGTCGCTGTCGCCGTGGTGCAGCTGCACGTGGGTGAGCTGGTTGAACCGGATCACGTGGGCGTTCTTCGCGCCGTGGTTGACGTAGAACGCCACCCGCAGGCTCGGCACCAGCGCCTCGTCGAGCGCCTTCAGCGTGGGGCAGAGGACGACCGGGGCGCGGGTGGCGGCGGCCACCGCGGGCAGGAGCTCCGGTTCGCGCAGCACCACCACGAACGGGCGGCCGATCCGCTCCAGGTACGGCAGCCACATGGTGACCTGGTACTCGGAGCCGGGCGGGGCGGAGAAGTGCAGCACGAACTCGGGCTGGTGACGGCGCAGCGCGCGGCCGACCGGGCCACCTCCGGCGGGCGGGCGGAACCGGCGCCGGGCGAGGTCCAGCGCGACCGCCCCGCAGCCGGCGCCGACGAGCAGCGCGGCGACGAGCGCCGTCCAGGCGGGCAGCGCCAGGGCGGCGGCGAGCGCCACCACGGCGAGCAGCACCAGCAGCGCGTCGCCGAGCCGGGCGGCGACGACCGGTGTCCACGTGCGGACCGGAAGGTTCGCCGCCCGGATCTCCAGCGCGCCGGCCTGCCGCAGCGGCCCGACCAGCAGCACCAGCCCGAGCAGGACCAGCGCGGTGGCGGCCAGCGCCGGGTCGAAGCCGTCGTCGAGCCGCCGCGCGTAGCCGACGAGGATGCCGGCGGCGACGAGCACCGTCTCGGCGAGACCGTCGGCGGACGGCCGGACCCGGCGCTCCCAGGCGGTCGCGGCGAGCGCCGCGACGGCCAGGGCCAGGCCCCAGCCGGTCGCCCCGGTGAGCGCCACGACGAGGAAGGCCAGCACCGCCAGCCCGGTGGTCAGCACCCGGGCGAGCAGCTTGCGGACCAGGTCACCACGCATCTGGTACGTCCCGTCGGGTTCAGGCGTCGGCGGACAGCTCGGACCGGTGCGGGCCCGGCTGGGCCGGTACGGCGGCCACCTGCTCGCCGGGGGACCGGCGCACGTCGACCACCTGACCGGTCAGTTCGGAGATCAGCACGTCTAGGGACGCCTGCGCGACCGCCTCGGAGGAGAGCAGCGTGTGCTCCGGCTCCTCGCCGAACGCCCGCGTCCGCATGGGGGTGGCGGTGCGTTCCGGGTTGACGCAGTTGACCCGTACGCCGAACTCGGCCCACTCGTCGGCGAGCGCCTGGGTCAGGTTGACCAGCGCGGCCTTGGTGGCCGAGTAGAGCGCGTAGCGGGCCCGGCCCCGGGTGTACGAGCTGGACGTGTAGAGCAGCAGCTGGCCCTTGGTCTGCTGCAGGTACGGCAGGGACTGGCGCGCGATGGTGACCGGGCCGACGAAGTTGACGTGCAGGAGACGGTCCATCGTCTCCGAGTCCATCTCGGCGAGCGCGCCCTTCTCCAGGATGCCGGCGGTGACCACCACGTGGTCGATTCGGCCGGTCGCCTCGAACGCGGTCTTCAGCGCGGCGGTCACGTCCTCGGCGCGCTCGACGTGCGTGCCGGTGGTGGAGCGGCTGAACGGGAAGACCTGGGCGCCGTAGCCGCGGGCCAGCTCGGCCAGGTCGTGGCCGATGCCGTAGCTGCCGCCGAAGACCACGATGGTCCGGCCGGTCAGCTCCTCGGCGTAGCTGCGGTGGTCGGTCAGGCGGGGCGCCTGGGCGGCGGCGAGCTGGAAAAGCTTGTCGGCCAGGTGCACGTCGACCGGGTGAGTGACCTTGATGTTCTCGTCCGAGCCGTCGATCACCTTGATCGGCGTGCCGGGCAGGTAGCGCAGCACCACGCCGCAGTCGTCGGTGGCGGCGAAGTCGGGATCGCCCTCGGCGCGGCGGTACGCCTCGCGGATGGTGCCGGAGCGGAACGCCTGCGGGGTCTGGCCGCGGCGCAGCCGGGAGCGGACCGGGATGTCGGTGATGCAGTCGTCCGCGTCCACCTGGACGATCGTGTCGGCGGACGGGATGGCCACGTCCACGGCCGAGTACGTCCAGAGCGCGTTCACGCACTCGCGCACGATCCGGGCGCTGACCAGCGGGCGGACCGCGTCGTGGAAGAGGATGTTGACGTCGCCCTCGCCGACCGCGTCGAGCGCGATCCGGGTGGTGTCGTTGCGGGTCTCGCCACCCTCGATCACCTTGGTGACCTTGCGGAAGCCGGCGCCGGCGACGATGCGCCGCGCGTCGTCGACGTGACCGGTGGCCATCAGCACGATGATCTCGTCGATCTCCGGCGCGGCCTCGAAGACGGCGAGGGTGTGCTCGATGATCGGCTTACCGGCGATCTTGAGGAGCTGCTTCGGGATGCCCAGCCCGAGGCGCGTGCCGGTCCCCCCGGCGAGGATCACGGCCACCGTACGCGCGGGGCGCCAGGGTGCCGGGCTCGCCGGCGCGGCGTCCGGTGCGGTGGTGTGGTCCTGCGTCATTGCCGTACCTCACTCTGGGTGAAAGGGGATGGATCCGAAAACCTTAACGCGTACGCGGGAGCGCACCGCTCCGGGCGGAACCCGGTGCGGTGCGCTCCAGAAGCGCTACTTCTGGTTCTCGTACGCGTCGCAGACCTCCTTGGTGGGGCCGTCCATCTTCAGGACGCCGCTCTCCAGCCAGATGGTCCGCTCGCAGGTGTCCCGGATCGAGCCGATCGAGTGGCTGACCAGGAAGACCGTGCCGGCACTGTCGCGCAGTTCCCGGACCCGCTGCTCGCTGCGGACCCGGAACTTGCGGTCGCCGGTGGCCAGCGCCTCGTCGATGAGCAGCACGTCGTGCTTCTTCGCCGAGGAGATCGCGAAGCGCAGCCGCGCGCCCATGCCGGAGGAGTAGGTGCGCATCGGCAGCGAGGCGAAGTCACCGCGCTCGTTGATCCCGGAGAACTCGATGATCTCCGGGGCGATCTTCTTGACCTCGTCCGGGTGCATGCCCATGGCCAGGCAGCCGAGCACCACGTTGCGCTCGCCGGACAGGTCGTTGAGCAGCGCGGCGTTCACGCCGAGCAGCGACGGCTGGCCCTGGGTGTAGACGGCGCCGCGGGCCGGCGGGAGCAGCCCGGCGATGGCGCGCAGCAGTGTGGACTTGCCGGAGCCGTTGCTGCCGATCAGGCCGATCGCCTCACCCTCGTACGCGGTGAAGCTCACGCCCTTGACCGCGTGCACCTCGCGGATGTTCGGCGCCTTGGTGCGGGAGACGATCCGCTTGAGCGCGGAGACCGGGGTGGTGCCGCCGCTCGCGCCCTTGTGGATCCGGTAGATCACGTGCACGTCGTCCACCACCACTGTGGGGACGCGACCCGAGTCGGTCACCGGGCCGGCGTTCAGCGGCAGGGTCTGCTCAGCCACGGCCGTACTCCTTCTCTCCGCGCCAGAAGTAGACGAACCCGCCGATGCCCATCACGACCGCCCAGAACAGGCCCATCGCCCACAGCTTCAGCGGGGAGCTGATCAGGTTGGGCTGGTGCGAGTCGAGCAGCGCGTAGCGGGCCAGCTCGATGAAGACCAGCGGGGGGTTCCACTCCAGGATGTTCGCCGCCCAGTTCGGCAGGTGCTCGCGGATGAGCGCCACCGGGTAGAGCACGCCCGAGGCGTACAGCCAGGTGCGCATCACGAACGGCATGACCTGCTTGAGGTCGGTGGCCTTGGAGCCGAGGCGGGCCATCACCATGCTCAGCCCGACGTTGAAGATCGTCTGGAGAAGCAGCATGGGGACGATCAGCACCCAGCGGAAGGTGATCGGCTCGCCGGTCAGCAGCACGATCGCGGCGAGCACGACCATCGACATGAGCAGCTGCTGGAGCTGGACCAGCGTCACGGTGATCGGCAGCGCGGCCCGCGGGAACTGGAGCGCCCGGATCAGGCCCAGGTTTCCGGTGATCGCGCTGGTGCCGTTGGACGCCGCGGTCTGGGTGAAGATGAAGATGAAGATGCCGGTGCACAGGTACGCGATGAAGTTCGGCACGTTCCGGTGCTGGGCCAGGATCACGCCGAAGATCAGGAAGTAGACCGCCGCGTTGGTGAGCGGTGTCAGCACCTGCCAGAGCTGACCGAGCTGGGTGTTGCTCAGCGAGGAGGCGACCTTCGCCCGCGAGTACGCGGTCATGAAGTGCCGGTACGCCCACAACCTGCGGGCGTACTCACCCAGGGCGGGTCGTTCCCCGGCCACCCGTAGCCCGTACCGCTGGGCCAGCTGGGCCCGGGTCAGTCCGGATTCGGGGTCGGCCACCGCGGTGTTGGCCATGTTCAGGCGCTCCGATCTTTCGTGCTGATGGGGAGCAGTGCGGTGAAAGAGATCCAGCGTGGCCGGGCGGGGAGGAGCCGCCTCGCTGCTGCATGGAAGGTAGTCCACCGAACGTCGGGACGCAACCGTACCGTCGTTGCGCTACATTGTTCCACGTGACGACCGAGAAGAGGCGTGCCCCGGCCGGCGCGGCGGTGCTGCGCGGGGAGATCACCAGTGCCATCCGCGCCGCCGTGATGCAGGAATTGGCCGAGGTGGGCTACGGTCGCCTCTCCATCGAGGCGGTGGCCCGCCGGGCCGGTGTGAGCAAGACCGCCATCTACCGCCGTTGGCGTTCCAAGCTCGACCTGGTGCTGGACATGGTCTCGGCGGTGGCGGGCCGGAACATCCCGCTGCTGGACACCGGCAGCCTCCTCGGTGACCTGGAGATCCTGCTGCACGTGATGGCGCGCGCGTTGCGTCACCGGCTGGCCGCGCAGATCATCCCGGACCTGCTGGCCGAGGCCGCCCGCAACCCGCAGATCGCGGAGAAGTTGCAGGCCGCCCTGGACGACTACCAGCAGGCCATCGGGCGGATCCTGATCGGCCGGGCAGTCGAGCGCGGTGAGCTGTCCCCGGACACCGACCGGCGCGCCGCCGTCGATCTCATCGTCGGTCCGGTCTACTGGCGGATGGCGATCTCCCGGGCCCCGCTGGAGTCCACCGAGGTGCCCCGGATGGCGGCCGCGATCGTCGCCGCGCTGCGGGTAGCATGCGTGGGGCCTGTACGCGACGAGGTGGAAGTCTGAACCCCGGGCCGCCCCCGGAGGGCCGTCGTCGATCATGAACAGAAGGTCACATCCGGTCGGACAATCAGTGCAACCGGCTGGTTTTCCCGACAGACCGGTACCATCCCCCGAAATGTCTCTCATGAACCACGCGTCGACAGGAGGAAGCCCCATGGCCGGGCCGCATCCAGAGTTCATTCCCCCCGCACGGCCGATCATCGGCGAAGCCGAGATCGAGGCGGCCGTCCGGGTGCTGCGGAGCGGCCGGGTCGTGCAGGGCCCCGAGGTCGCCGCGTTCGAGGAGGAGTTCGGCGACGTCGTCGGCGGCCGGCACTGCGTCGCTGTCAACTCCGGCACCTCCGCGCTCCAGCTGACGCTGATGGCGCTCGGCTTCGGCCCGGGCGACGAGGTCATCGTCCCGTCGTTCTCGTTCGCCGCCAGCGGCAACGCGGTCCGGCTGGTCGGCGCCGAGCCGGTCTTCGTGGACATCGAGCCGGGCAGCTTCTGCGTCGACCCGGAGGCGGTCGCCGCCGCCATCACGCCGAAGACCGTCGCGATCATGCCGGTGCACCTCTACGGCCACCCGGCCGCGATGGACCGGATCATGGAGATCGCGCAGCAGCACGGCCTCGCCGTGGTCGAGGACGCCGCGCAGGCGCACGGCGCCGAGCGCAACGGCACCCCGGTCGGCGCGTTCGGCACCGCCGGTTGCTTCAGCTTCTACCCCACGAAGAACATGCACTCCCTCGAGGGCGGCATGATCAGCACCGCCGACGCGGACCTCGCCCGCACCCTGCGGCTGCTGCGCAACCAGGGCATGGAGCAGCGGTACGCCAACGAGATCGTCGGCGCCAACATGCGCATGACCGACGTGGCCGCCGCGATCGGCCGGGTGCAGCTCACCCAGCTCGCCGAGTGGACCGAGCAGCGCCGCGCCAACGCCAAGTTCCTCGACTCGGCGATCACCGGCATGGTGACCCCGCCGGTCGCCGACGGCGCCAAGCACGTCTACCACCAGTACACAGTGCGGGTGCGGGGCGACCGCGACGCCGCCCAGGCCCGCCTCACCGAGCTGGGCATCGGCAACGCGGTCTACTACCCGACCCCGATCCACCGGCTCAAGCCGTACCTCACCGCCGACGGCAAGCCCGGCCCCTGGGACCTGCCGGAGACCGAGCGGGCCGCCGCCGAGGTGGTCTCGCTGCCGGTGCACCCGTCGCTGAGCCAGGCCGAGCTGGAGCGGATCGCCGAGGGCGCGAACCTGGCCGGCGGTGCTCGGTGAGCGCGAGGAGTGAGCCGGGTCTGCGAGCCCCGCAGTCGCGAACGAAGGAGAGCTCAGTGAGCGACGGCGGACGGAAGCTGCGGGCCGGCCTGATCGGCCTCGGCGCGATGGGCCGTAACCACGCCCGCGTGCTGTCCAACCTGGACGGCGTCGAGCTGGTCGGCGTGGTCGACCCGGCCGGCGACGTTACCGGCACGCTGCGCGCGCCCGTCGTACCCGAGCTGAGCGACCTGCTCGCCCTCGGCGTCGACTACGCGGTGGTGGCCTGCCCGACGGCGCTGCACGAGCCGATCGGCATGGAGCTGGCCGCCAACGGCGTCTGCGCGCTCATCGAGAAGCCGCTCGCCCAGTCCGTCGACGCGGCCACCCGTCTGGTCGAGGCGTTCGAGAACGCCGGCCTGGTCGCCGGCGTCGGTCACATCGAGCGCTACAACCCGGCGCTGCAGAGCCTGCGTACCCGCCTGGAGGCGGGCGAGCTGGGCGAGGTGTTCCAGGTCGTGACCCGGCGCCAGGGCCCGTTCCCGCACCGGATCGCCGACGTCGGCGTGGTGATGGACCTGGCCACCCACGACATCGACCTGACCGCCTGGGTGACCGGCCAGCAGTACAGCTCGGTCGCTGCCCGCACCGTCTCGCGCAGCGGCCGGCTGCACGAGGACATGGTCGCCGTGGTCGGCCAGCTCGCCGACGGCACCATGGTCAACCACCTGGTGAACTGGCTCAGCCCGCTCAAGGAGCGGTCGACCGTGGTCACCGGTGACAAGGGCTGCTTCGTGGCCGACACGCTCACCGCCGACCTGACGTTCTACGCCAACGCCGCCATCGACACCGAGTGGGAGGCGCTGCGCGCGTTCCGCGGCGTGGCCGAGGGCGACATGGTTCGCTACGCCATCCCGAAGCGGGAGCCGCTGCTGGTCGAGCACGAGCGCTTCCGGGACGCGGTGGAGGGCAAGCAGAGCGACATCGTCACGCTGCGGCAGGGTCTGCGTACCGTGCAGGTCGCGGCCGCCCTGCTGGAGTCGTCCGCCGACGGCAAGGTCGTGTCCGTCGCGGCCAGCGGCAGCGACGCGGAGCCGGCACTGCGATGAGCCCGGCGCCGGTACGGCGGACGGTCTCCGCGGTACGGCGGCGGATTCCCCGGCGGTGGCGCATCGCGCTCCGCCGGGCCGCCGCCGGCGCGCGGCCCTGGCAGACCCCTTCGGTACGCGAACTGTGTGAACTCCCCGCCGGCACGCCGCTGCTGGTGCACGCCGGCGGGATCACCGGCGACCGGGCGCTGGACGGCGTGCTGCGCGCGCTGGCCCGGCTGCCCGAGTTCCACCTGGCGCTGGTCTGCGACGCGGCGGAGCAGGCGGCCGCCCAGGACCTGGTCCGCCGCGCCGGCAAGGCGCGCCGCCGGGTCCACGTGGTGCCGCGCCCGCGTACCGTGACGGCCGCGTTCGTCGCCCCGGCGGACGTGGCGGTGTTCGGGTTCGACCCGGACGCCGGCCTCGACCTGCTGGACACCTTCCTCGCCGCCGGGCTGCGGGTGGTCGCCGCCGACAGCCGGGCGGCGCGCGAGCACCTGGCCCGGCACGGCGGCGGCGACCTCTTCGCGCCCGGCTCGCTGCCCTCGTTCACCAGGGCGGTGGAGCGGGCCCGGCAGCGCGGCGGCGACGAGACGCCGCCGACGCAGGAGCCGCCGGTCGCGCCGATCGAGGCCGGCACACCCGGCCCCTGGCGTCCGCTCGGCGCCGGGCCGATCCGGCTGGGGCTGGGCACGGCGAACTACGCCGGGCAGCTCTCCGCCCTGGCGGTGGCGATCACCGCCGCCCGCGCCGACGTCGGCGTGGAGTTGGTGATGGCCAAGCCACCGGCCACCTACCGCTACCCGGCCGACCGCTACCTGAACTACCCCGGCGAACACCGGCTCGACGTGCAGATCGCGCGGGCCGAGCGGGTACTCGGCTGGTACACCCACCTGATCGTGGACGCGTTCCGCCCGGTGCTCGGCCGGGCCAACGGCGACGACATCGCCGCGGACCTGCCCGCGCTGCGCCGGGCCCGGCTCAAGGTCGCGCTGCTGGCGCACGGCAGCGAGATCCGCCACCCGGGCGCGCACCTGGAGCGGCACGCCGAGTCCGCGTTCCGGGACGCCCCGGAGGACCTGATCGGGCAGCTCACCACCGTGGCCGAGCGGAACCGGCGCACCGCCGAGGAGAGCGGCCTGCCGTTCTTCGTGACCACGCCCGACCTGCTGGACGACGTGCCGTCCGCCACCTGGGCGCCGCTGATCGTCGACGTGGACGCCTGGGCGTGCGACCGCCCGGTGCTGGAACGCGCCCGGCCGGTGGTGCTGCACGCGCCGTCGAAGCGGTGGACCAAGGGCACCGACCGGCTCCTGCCCCGGTTGCAGGAGCTGCACGATCGACGGATCATCGAACTGCGCCTGGTGGAAGGGCTGCCGCACCACGAGATGCGGCGCCAGGTGCAGGAGTGCGACATCGTGGTCGACCAGCTGGTGATGGGCAGCTACGGCACCTTCTCCTGCGAGGGGATGGCCGCCGGCCGGGTCGTTGTGGCATACCTCACCGAGGGGCCGCACCGGGCCGCCGGGGTCCAGCCGCCGATCGCCAACGCCACCCCCGGCACGCTCGTCAAGACCATCGAGTCGCTGCTCGACGACAGGCCCGCCGCTGTCGCACTGGCCGCGGAGGGCACCCGTTACGTCCGTGACCACCACGACGGGCGACGCACCGCCGAGGTCTTCGACGCCTTCCTCCGGTGACCAGCCCACCCACCACCCACGCCGCACCGTCAACGAGGAGAAACACCCGATGCAAGCTGGCGCTAACAGCGATGCCCGACCGACCCGGGGCCGGGTGGTGATGCTGGTCGACAACGGCGTCCACGGCGACTCCCGGGTGCAGAAGGCAGCGCGTTCGGCCGCCGACGCCGGCTGGGAGGTCTTCCTCCTCGGCATCCGCAACGCCCGCTCCGACGTCGACACCTGGCGCATCGGCGGCGCCGAGGTGCGGCTGCTGCGGGTGCCCAAGCCGCTGCACCGGCTGCCCCGGGAGTACAGCCGGTCGCTGCGCCGGCCGCTGGCGTACGCCTCGACCACCAAGGCCGCCTACCGGGTCCAGGAGATCAAGGCGTGGCAGGCCGATCTGTACGAGCGCCGCGTCCGCGCCCAGGCGCTGGGCGGAGGGCTTCCGGCCGCCGTGGGACGGGCGGCCCAGCTGCCGTCCCGCGCCGCCGCCACCGCGCTCGCCCGCTGGGTGCGCTTCCGCAGCGGCGAGACCCGCCGCCTGCGCAAGGCGCAGACCGACCCGGAGGCGCTGTTCAGCCGCCTGCCCGTGCGGTTCTGGCAAGGGCTGCTGGGCGACCGCGCCTGGCGCCGGCTGGACCCGGGCCTGTGGGACTTCGAACTGGCCTTCCGCAGGACGCTCGACGAACTCAAGCCGGACATCATCCACGCCAACGACTTCCGGATGCTCGGCATCGGGGCGCGGGCGACGCTGCGGGCCCGGGCCGCCGGCCGTCGGACCAAGCTGGTCTGGGACGCCCACGAGTTCGTCGGCGGCATCACCGGCCGGGCCGACAACCCGCGCTGGCTGCCGGCCCAGATCGCCTACACGGCCGAGTACGCCGCCTACCCGGACGCCGTGGTGACCGTCTCCGACACGCTCGCCGACCTGCTCCAGGAGACCCACGGCCTGCCCGACCGGCCGGCCGTGGTGCTCAACGCGCCGATGGCGCCGCCGGCCGAGGCCGACGGCGACGTGCCGGACCTGCGGGCGCTGTGCGGCGTGGACGACGGTACGCCGGTGCTCGTCTACTCCGGCGCGGTGAACCCGAGCCGCGGCTGCCAGATCATGGTGGAGGCGCTGCCGGAGCTGCCCGAGGTGCACGTCGCGTTCGTGACCATGAACCCGAACGGCGACAACCAGTTCTCCGAGGCGCTGCGGGAGCGCGCCGCCGAACTCGGCGTCGCGGACCGCGTGCACCTGCTGCCGTACGTGGCGCACTGGCAGGTGGTGCCGTTCCTGTCCGGCGCGGACGCCGGGGTCATCCCGATCCACCACAAGCCCAACCACGAGCTGGCGCTGATCACGAAGTTCCTGGAGTACTCGCACGCCCGGCTGCCCATCGTGGTCAGCGACGTGAAGACCATGGCGCAGACCGCGCGGGCCACCGGGCAGGGCGAGGTGTTCACCGCCGAGGATCTGGCCGACTACGTCCGGGCCGTCCGGGCCGTGCTCGCCGACCCGGAGCGCTACCGGGCCGCCTACGACAAGCCCGGCCTGCTGGAGGGCTGGACCTGGGAGGCCCAGGCCCGGATCCTCGACGAGTTGTACGGCTCGCTGCTGGGCACTTCCGCCGCGAGCGGGGCGCGTCCGCCGGCGTCCCGGCGCCCCGGCGACGAGCGGGAGTACGCGGCCACCTCGCGCTGACCGCCGGCACGAAACGGTTCGGCCGGCTCCCCGTGCGGGGGAGCCGGCCGATCACGTGTACGGCGGTCAGGCGGACGTGGCCGGCGGCTCCAGCAGCAGCCGGTCGAAGTCCTTCTGCGTCACCGACCAGTCCCAGGTGCTCAGCACGTGCGATGCCGCGGCCCGGCCCGCCTCACGCCAGACCTCCTCGGCGGCGGTGAGGGCCAGGATCCGCTCGGCGGCCTCCTGCGGCGTACCCACCACCCAGTCGCTCGGGAACAGGCTCCGGGCGCTGTGCGGGCGGCCGGCGAAGAACGGCCAGTCGCGCACGACGGGCACCGCGCCGCTGGCCGCACCCTCGACGAGCGCACAGTGGAAGCTCTCCCGCAGCGAGGTGCTGAGGATGACCCCGACGTCGGTGAGCGCACCGGGCACGTCGTCGGTACGGCCGGTCCGCACCACCGCGCCGGACGGCTCCAGCTCGGCCAGCTCGGCGTCGAGTTCCCGGACGTAGGCCGCGACGGCCGGGCTGAGCTCCGGGTTGAGGTCGTCGCCGACCAGCTTGAGGCGGTACCTCTCGTCGTGCCGGCGCAGCTCCCGCAGCACCGCCAGGGCCCAGCGCGGGTCCTTCGCCAGCGAACTCAACCCGACCAGCCCGAGCGTGAACCGGCTGTCGGCGGAGACCTTCGGCGCCACGTACCGGTGCAGGTCCATCGCGTTGCTGATCATGTGGGTCCGGGGCCCCTGCGGCGCGCGCAGCCGCGGAACCGCGGCCAGCGCCAGGTCGCGCAGGTGCTCGGAGACGAAGACCACGTCGTCCACACGCGACCAGTCGGTCAGGTGCGGCCACCAGCTGAACGCCTCGAAGCTGTGCAGGCGGACGATCACCCGGGTGGTGCCCGGGTCGATCATCGTCAGCATCGCGGCCCCGAGGTTGCACCAGTCCACGAAGACCGTGTCCGCCCACTCCAGGTGAGGGCCCCAGGCCTCCTGGACCTCCCCGGCCCGCTTGGAGGCCCCGGCGAGCATGTGGAGCGCCACGTTGGTGCGGCCGTTGCTGAGCACCGGGAGGATCGACTCCTCCATCAGGTTCAGCCGGCGGACCTCCACCCCGGGCATCGCCTCGTAGCGCTCCAGGATCGGCCCGAGGAAGTTGTCGTTCAGCCCGGTGAAGAAGAGCATCCGGTGCGGCCGGCCGGCGGGCGGGAACGCCGCCGGGCTCTGCCGCCCGCGCGGCGTCGCCATCGCCCGGCCGGCCTCGCTGTTGTGCAGCGGCGCGAGGAACTTCTCCGGGTCTTCGGCCAGCGGCGAGGTGGTTCCGTCGAACTGCACGATCCGGTGGAACATCAGGTTGAACGCGCGCAGCACGTGCGGAGCGGCCTTGCCCGGGTTGCGCTTCTTGAGGAAACCGTCGGCCAGCTTGAGCTGACCCCGCACCACTGTCATCAGGTGCTCGGGCACCTTGCCCTGGCCCAGCTCCGCGTCCACGATCGGGCCGAGGAGCTGCCCCTTGGTCGCCGGGCTCTTCAGCCGGCCCTGCGCCGCCAGCGCCAGCCGCTTCGCGCTGGCGCCGTGCCCGGTCTTGAGCATGTTGCCGGTGACCCGCCGGGCGATCTTGCCGCGGTGCCGCTCCGGCAGGCCGGGCGCCGTGACGGCGCCCTGCCAGAACCAGCGCACCGGGCCGAGCTTCATGGCCCGCTTGCCGGTGCTCATCTCGAACACCCGCTTCGCCAGGTCGACGGTCTGGTTGCGGGTGGCGCTCGCCAGCACGGTCGGGGCCGGGCCGACGGTGTTCAGCCGGGGCCGGCGGTAGCGCGCCGGGTCGGCGGACCGCTTCTCCACCGCCCGCAGCGCCGGGGCGATGCCGTAGACGGCGTCGGCCCGCCGGTAGCGCTGCGCGAGCTGCCAGACGGTGTGCAGGGCCTGCGCGTCGAGCGCGACCAGGACGTCGGCCCGCTTGGCGTGCCGGCGTACCCACGGGTCGCGCTGGGCGCGCAGCCACGGGCGCCGGGCCGGGGCCGCCCGCTTGACCGCCCGGCCGAAGCGGGGGCCCAGCTCGGTGGCGGTGGGCAGCAGGTGCACCTCGGCCAGCTCGGTCGCCGCCGGGATCTTCTCCACCGGATCGAAGGTGGTGGCCACCCGTACGGTGACGCCCCGGTCGTGGAACTGCTGGAGCGCGTCGGTCAGGACCGCCACCCGCCCGGGGACGGTGCCCATAACCATCAGGACCTCGATCATGACCTACCTTCTCGGGCCAGGACGCGCGCGCCGGCGGGGGAGGGCTGTGGGGTGCCGGCCGGACCGCCGGCGCCCAGCACCAGCTCGGTCACCTCCCGGACGGCGGGGATGAGCTGCTCCTCGCGGGCGTACTGCCGTGCCTCGGCGCGGGCCTTCTCCCGCTCGGCCGCGTCGGCGGTACGGGCCATCGCGGCGGCCCGCCGGAAGGCGCCGGTCAGCTCGGCCGGGTCCAGCCCGACCGCGCCGGTCCAGAGGGGATAGGTGGACAGCACAGTGGAGGCGTCGTGGTCGGCCTCGTGAGCGGAGACCACCGGCAGGCCGGTCGCCATGTACTCGTAGACCTTGCCGGAGGTCATGTACCGGCCACCGGTCACCATCAGCACCACCGCGTCCCAGCGGGAGTAGAGGTCGACCACCTCGGCCTTGGGCACCGAGCCGCCGACCAGCACGCCGTCGACGGCGGCGGCCTTGAGCAGCTCGGCGTGCGCGTTGTCGCCGCGCGCCCAGGCGGCGCCGATGTGGCCCCGCACCTCGAAGCGGGCGTCGGCCAGCGCCGGGTCCTGGGCGCGTGCCGTGCGCCAGCCCTCGAGCACGGCGCTCAGCAGCGGTACGGGGAGGTTCAGCGCGCCGAGGTAGCCGAAGGTCAGCGGCCGGTCCGGCGGGGCGGGGCGGACCTGGGCCGGGATGCTCGCCGCGTCGTAGCCGTTGCGCACGACCCGCATCTTGTGCGCCAGCTCCGGATAGCGCTCGCGGTACCAGCGGGAGATCGGCTCGTTCACGTTCCAGATGGCGACGGCGTTGGTGAGGAGCTTGATCTCCCACTGCCCGGAGACCGACTCCCGGGTGAACGCCTCACCGTTGTTGATCACGTCGACCGACCAGCCGTCGCGGAAGTCCACCACGTACGGCACCCGGTGCGTCTCCCACAGCTTCCAGGTCGCGGACAGGTTGACGTACGGCGCGCAGGTGGTCACCAGCAGGTCGACGTGCCGCTCCCGGTGGATCCGGAGCAGGGCCTTCTCCAGCGCCGGACGCCAGCCGCCGAAGACCGGCTCGGGGAAGACCTTGAGGTTCTGCTTGCGCAGGTCGGCCAGGTAGTCCTTGTGCGCCAGGGCACGCTGCTCGGTGAACGTGCGGATGTCGGTCTCGAGGTCGTCCCGGAACAGCGGCAGCTTCACCACGCGGACGCTGGGATCCACCCCCTGGGAGAGGGTGTGGTCGAGCCCGTACTCCCGTTCCCAGGCCTCGTCGGCAATGGTGACCGCGGTCACGTCCCAGCCCGCGGCGGCGAACTGGTTGGCGGTCTCCCGCATGCGGTAGGCGCAGCTCTTGGCCGCCGGTGGGAAGCCGATCGCGAGGTAGACCATGTGCGGCCGGGACCCGGACCGTCGCGGCCGGGGGAGTTTCAACGAGTCCCAGAGAGTTCGCCCGTTGTTCATCGATTCCGATCCTGGGGAGGTGGGGAGATGCCGTGTCGCGGCCTGGACGGCTCGGCCGGACCCGGTACCTGCTGTGCCGGTGGCCGCGTAACGACCGCCGGAGCGCGTGCGGACACTACAATAACGCCGTTCCGCGCGCCGGACCTGCCGCCGCCGGCCGGCCGGCGGGTGTGCCGTGCCCCGGATCACCACGGCGCCGTCGCCGGAGGTCCCGGCCGCCGGACACGCCGTCTCGGCCGGTCCTCGACCGCGGCCTCCGCTTTCGTAGACTCCTACGCCATGACCGCGCCTGCGCCCGACACCCGCGACCGTGAGCCCGCCCCCACCGGCGGAGACGGGCCCGCGGCCGACGACTCGTCCGATCCGGGGCCGTCCGCCCCGAGCCCGGCGACGACCGGGGTTCAGGAGCAGCCGGAGCAGCCGGAGCCGGACACCGCGGCCGAAAAGCGGCGCGGCGGCCGGTGGCGGCGGGCCGACGCGCTGGTGGCGCTGATCTACCTCGCCGGGGCGTTCTGGGTCACCGCCCGCGGCTGGCGCGACTACGACGGCCGGTTGCTCGGCAGCCGCCCGAACGACCAGGGCTTCAACGAGTGGATGCTGGCGTACGCGGCGCACGCGGTCACCAACCTGGAGAACCCGTTCTTCACCACGCTCCAGAACGCCCCGGCCGGCGTGAACCTGATGACGAACGTCGGGATGCAGCTGCCCGGCCTGGTGCTCACGCCGGTCACCCTGCTCTTCGGCGCGTCCTTCTCCTATCTGCTGTTCATCACGCTGAACCTGGCCGGCACCGGGTACGCCTGGTACCACGTGCTGTCCCGCCACGTGGTCGACTCCCGGGCCGCCGCGTTCGTCGGCGGGCTGTTCTGCGCCTTCGCCCCCGCGCTGATCTCGCACAGCAACGGCCACCCGCACATCACCGCGCAGTGGCTGGTGCCGTTCATCGTCTGGCGGGTGGTCGCGCTGTCCCGCGGCGAGCGGGTGATCCGCGACGGCCTGATCCTGGGCGGGCTGGTGGTGGCCCAGTTCTTCATCAGCCTGGAGATCCTCTTCCTGACCGCGCTCGGCTGCCTGATGCTGGTCCTGGCCTACCTCGTCTTCCGGCCCCGCGACGCGGTACGCCGGCTGCGCCCGTTGCTGTCCGGTCTGGCGATCACCGCCGTACTCGTGTCGGCAGCGGCGGCGTACCCGCTGTGGATGCAGTTCGCCGGTCCGCAGCACCGGGTCGGCCACCCCGGCACGCCGGACATCTACGCCCTGAAGCTCGGCTCGTTCGTCCAGTTCGCCACCAAGTCGATCGCCGGTGGCCCGACCAGCGCGATCGGCTGGGCGCCGAACACCACCGAGCAGGCCAGCTTCTACGGCTGGTCCCTGGTGGTGCTCGCGGCCGGGGTGCTCTGGTGGCTGCGGCGGGAGACCACGGTCCGGGTGCTCGGGGCCGTCGGCCTGGTGTCGGCGCTGTTCTCCATCGGCACCACCTGGACCGTCGGCACCCGTCGCACCGACGTCCCCGCGCCGTTCGCCCTGGTGCAGAACCTGCCCGTGTTCGACTCCGTGGTGGTGTCCCGGTTCGCGCTGATCACCACGGTGGCGCTCGGTGTGCTGCTGGCGGTCGCCGGTGACCGGCTCGCCGCCCGCCGGACCGAACCGGCCGGCCGGCTGGCCGCCCGCGTCGGTGCCGTCGCGGTGGCCGCCGCGATCCTGCCGATCCTGCCGATGCCGCTGGACGCGAAGGGCCGCACCCCGGTGCCGGACTTCGTCACCGCCGGCACCTGGCGTGACCACGTGGCGCCCGGCCGCACGCTGGTGCCCGTGCCGGTGAACGGCATGACGTCGCTGTACTGGAGTTCCGCAGCGGTGGCCGGCTTCGCCGTCCCCGAGGGCTACTTCCTCGCGCCGGTGTCCGCCACCGACAACACCGGCCGCTGGGGCGTCGACCCGCAGCCCACGGCGAAGCTGCTCACCGCCGTCTCGCTCGGCGAGCGGGACACCACTGTCGGCCAGGCCGACGTCGACCGGGCGCGCGCGGACGTCCGCTACTGGAAGGCCGACGCCGTGGTGCTGCCCGACCGCGGCGCCCGCCGCCACGACGACCTGAAGACCGTGCTGGACGCGCTGTACGGCCCGGGGGAGCGGGTCGAGGACGTCTGGGTGTGGGACGTCCGGCCGTTCACCCGCTGACCGGTCACGGCGACTTCGTCCAGATCAGGAGCAGGTAGCCGCCGAAGTAGGCGGAGAACGCGACGATCGTGACCAGCACCGTGCCGGCCCGGGCCCATCCGGCCCGGGCCAGGCCCACGGCGGCCGGCAGCAGCAGCGGGAACGCCGGCAGCAGGAACCGCGCCTTGGAGTGGTAGTAGCCGGCCGCGCCCAGCGTGGTGACGAGCATCAGGCCGCTGTAGAGCAGCAGTTGCCACGGCTGCCGGTCGATCGCGCTCAACACGAAGAACATGATCGCCACCAGCGCCACGACTGTGACCACCAGCAGCGGCAACGCGGCCACCTGGGCCAGCGCCTGCTGGCCCCGGTCGACGGTGTAGACGCCGAAGTCGAACGTGGTGCCCCACCCGGCGGACTGGATGTGGAACCAGCCGTCCGGCCGGCCGGTCCGGGTGCCCACCCAGGCCAGGTAGCCCAGCCAGCCGGCCGGGGCGAGCAGCAGCGCCGCCCAGGGCCGCCAGCCGTCGCGCCGCTTGACGACCGCCAGCAGCGCGGCCAGCCCCACCACCGGGATCAGCGACGAGGCGGTGGGCCGGGTCAGGCCGGCGAACAGGCACACCACACCGGCGGTGACCCAGTGCCGGCGCAGCAGCGCGTACAGCGTCCAGGCGGCCAGCGCGGTGAACAGGCTCTCGCTGTAGCCCATCGACTCGACGACGGCGTGCGGCACGGCGCCCCAGAGCGCGGCGAGCAGGATGCCGGTACGCCTGTCGTGCAGGTGCTTCCCGATGGCGTACAGGCCCCAGGCGGCGGCCAGCGCGGCCAGCCACGCCACGACCAGCGCCGACTGGCGCGGACTGAACGGGGAGAGTCGCTCCAGGGCCGCGGTCAGGCCCGGGTAGAGCGGGAAGAACGCCATGTTGCTCTGGGTTTTCTCGTACCCGTCGTAGCCGTGCTGGACGATCCCGAGGTACCAGTTGCCGTCGGCCCGGGTGAGCTGCGCGACGGGCGACACGTCGACGCTGCGGGCCCACAGGTAGACGACGGCCACGCCGATCAGCCGGATCACCGCGTACAACGCCAGCGCGGGCGCCGCGTCCCGGACGGCGTCGCGCAGCCGCCGGACGGGGCCGGGCCGGGCGCGGCCGGCTGTGTCCGGCCCGGTCTGCGGGGCTGGTGCGGGCCGGCTGGGTTCCTCGGTGGTCACCACGTCCATTGTGCGGTCCCGTTCGCGCTGAGCTGCGATTGTCCGGAGGGCCCGCGTGGCGCGGCCGGCGACCCGGCGAACGACCCGGAGCGGGCGCCGGTCGTTGAACAGGATGGAGGGTAGCAACAGTCACACCAGGTCGTGGGGCACCGGCGGCGGCGGACGTCCGGGCCCGATCCGCTGTCGTAGACTCGCTCGGGTCCGCGGGCGCGGTGCTGGCGACGACGAAACGGGCAGGAATGGGATCTGACGGCACGACCGCAGCGGCGGGCACCCGGGGACGGGTCGTGATGCTGGTGGACAACGGGGTCATCGGGGACTCCCGGGTGCAGAAGGCGGCCCGCTCCGCCGCCGACGCCGGCTGGGACGTCGTGCTGCTCGGCCGGGCGCCGGTCGGCAGCCCGCAGAGCTGGCGCCTCGGCGCCGCCGAGGTGCGCCTCGTGCCGATGCCCGAGCCGCTGGCCCGCCGCCGGCACGAGTTCCGCCGGGCCTGGCTGCGGCACCCGCTCGCCTACCCGCCCAGCGGCATCGCGGCGCAGCGTACCCAGGCGGTGAAGGCCTGGCGCGCGGACCTGACGGTGCGCCGCGCGGCGCTGACCGTCGCGGCCCGTGAGTCCGGCGCGGGCCGGCCGGGCGGGCTGCCCTGGGCCGCGCTGCGCGCCGAGGAGAAGCTGTCCGGCCTGACCCGCAAGTGGGTCGGTTTCCGCAACCGTCAGCTCACCCGGGCCCGCAAGGGCCGCAAACTGGACGGCCCCTGGGACCGCGCGTACACGCTGTTCTGGCGCAGGCTTCGCGGCGACGGCGCGTGGCGGCGCCTGGAACCGGGCCTGTGGGACTACGAGCTGGCCTACGGCCCGGTGGTCGACGAGCTGGCGCCGGACCTGATCCACGCCAACGACTTCCGGATGCTCGGCGTCGGCGCCCGCGCGAAGGTCCGGGCCGCCGCGAAGGGGCGGCGGATCGCGCTGCTCTGGGACGCCCACGAATACCTGCCCGGCGTGCAGCCGTGGCGCGACAACGCCCGCTGGCTGCCCGGCAACGTGGCGCACGAGCGGGAGTACGTGCCGTACGCCGACGCCACCATGACCGTCTCCGGCGGCCTGGCCGACCTGCTGCGCGCCGAGCACGGGCTGGTCGAACGGCCCGCGGTCGTGCTCAACGCCCCGGCGGTCGACGAACTGCCCGCGGATCCGGCGCAGCCGGCGCCGGACATCCGCGCCCGCTGCGGGCTCGGGCCGGACGAGCCGCTGCTGGTCTACAGCGGGGTGGCCGCCGCCAAGCGCGGTCTCGGGGTGATGGTCGAGGCGCTGCCCCGGCTGCCCGGCGCGCACGTCGCGTTCGTGGTCAACAAGCCCGACTCGGCGTACGTCCGGGGCCTGGTCACCCGGGCCGGCGAGCTGGGCGTGGCGGACCGGGTGCACGTGCTGCCGTACGTGCCGCACCACCAGGTGGTCCGGTACCTCAGCGGCGCGCAGGTCGGCGTCATCCCGATCCAGCACTGGCCGAACCACGAGATCGCGCTGATCACCAAGTTCTTCGAGTATTCACACGCCCGCCTGCCGCTGGTCGTCTCCGATGTGCGCACCATGGCGGAGACTGTCCGGGAGACCGGCCAGGGCGAGGTGTTCCGCGCCGAGGACGTGGCCGATTTCGTCCGCGCGGTCACCGCGGTGCTGGCCGACCCGCAGCGGTACCGCGCCGCCTACGACCGGCCGGGCCTGCTGGCCGGCTGGACCTGGGAGGCGCAGGCGCGGGTGCTCGACGAGGTCTACTCCCGGCTGCTGCCCGACGCGCCGCCCCGGCCGGCGCCGGCGGCGCACGCCCCGGTGGAGCCGGCACAGGTGGAGGTGGGCGCGTGAAGGGGCCGGACGTGACGGTGGTGGTCGCCGTCTACAACACCATGCCGTACCTGACCGCCTGCCTCGACTCGCTCGTCGGGCAGACCATCGGCCTGGACCGGCTGGAGGTCGTCGCCGTCGACGACGGCTCCACCGACGGCAGCGGCGCGGAACTGGACCGCTACGCCGAGCGGTACCCGAACACGGTCCGGGTGCTGCACCAGGCCAACTCCGGCGGCCCGGCGGCGCCGAGCAACCTGGCGCTCGACCACGCCCGCGGCCGGTACGTCTTCTTCATCGGCTCGGACGACCACCTCGGCCCGGAGGCGCTGGAGCGCCTCGTCGACGCCGCCGACCGGTGGGACTCCGACGTGGTGCTGGGCCGGATGGTCGGCACCAACAAGCGCTACGTGCACCAGGCCGTCTACGCCACCACCCAGGAGCGGCTCGACCTGTTCGACAGCGACCTGCCCTGGTCGTTGTCGAACACCAAGCTGTTCCGCCGGGACCTGATCGAGCGGTACGGCCTGCGGTTCCGCACGGACATGCCGATGGGCAGCGACCAGCCGTTCACGCTGGAGGCGTGCTTCCGGGCGAAGAAGGTGTCGGTCCTCGGCGACTACGAGTACTACTACGCGGTCAAGCGGGACAACGCCCAGAACATCACGTACGCCAGCAGGTTCGAGGAGCGGCTGCGCTGCGCCGAGGAGCTGGTCGGTTTCGTCGCCGGGCTGATCGAGCCCGGCCCGCGGCGGGACGCGGTGCTGGTGCGCCACTTCACCTGGGAGGTGGCGAAGCTGCTCCGCGCGGAGTTCCTCGCCCTCACCCCGGACGTGCAGCGGCACGTCCACGACCGGATCCGCAAGCTCGCCGAGGCGTACCTGACCGACGGGGTGACCGCCCGGATGGCGTCCGAGGAGCGGCTGCGGGTGGCGGTGGCGCGCGACGGCGATCTCGACGCGCTGCGCACGCTCATCGGCCAGCAGTCCGACCGGTCGCTGCCCGAGGTGGTAGTCGACGGTGACCGCTGGTACGCCGACCACGTCGGCTTCCGCGACCCGGCGTTCGGCTACCCCGACGACTGGTACGACGTCACCGCGCGGGCCGCCGCGATACTGGCCAAGCTGACCGCGACCGGGCTGGCATGGGGACGCGACGCCGCCGGGGCGCGGGCCCTGGTGGTCACCGCGCGCAGCCGCTGGGCCGAGCTGGCCGAGCTGAGCGCGGAGGCGCTGCGGGTCAGCGTGGGCGATCTGACGGGTGTCACGTCGGTCGAGTCCTCCGGCCCCGGTACCGTCGTACGAACGGACTTCGCGGTGGACCGGCTGCTGGCGGTCGTCGGGGGGACGGGCGAGCGTCGTATCGTACGCGCCGAGGTCTCCGCCCTGGGCGGGACGGGTTCGGCGCCGATGCGCACCGACCGCCCCGTCGCCGCACCCCGGCTGGTGGCCCGGCGCGGTGTCCGCTGGCACCTCGTCACACCCACCACGAACCACAAGGGCCAGGTGATCGTCGCGATCACGCCGGTGACCCCCGGTCGGTTCCTTGCCCGCCTGCGCCGAATCTGGCCCTCTGGAGGAAAGTAGTTCATGAACATCTGCGTCGTCGCGCTCGGCAAGATCGGTCTGCCGCTGGCCGTGCAGTTCGCGTCCAAGGGGCACCGGGTGATCGGCGCCGACGTCTCCGAGCGGGTCGTCCAGCTGGTCAACGACGGTGCCGTGCCCTTCCCGGGCGAGGCCGACCTGGACGTCAAGCTCAAGGAGACGGTGGCCGCCGGCCTGCTGTCGGCCACCACCGACACCGCCGCCGCGGTCGCCGAGTCGGAGGCGGTCGTCGTGGTCGTGCCGCTGTTCGTGGACGCCGAGGGCGTGCCGGACTTCGGCTGGATGGACGACGCCACCCGGGCCATCGCCCGTGGGCTGAAGCCGGGCACGCTGGTCAGCTACGAGACCACGCTGCCGGTCGGCACCACCCGCAACCGGTGGGCGTCGATGCTCGCCGAGGGTTCCGGCCTGACCGCCGGCACCGACTTCCACCTGGTGTTCAGCCCCGAGCGGGTGCTCACCGGCCGGGTCTTCGCCGACCTGCGCCGCTACCCCAAGCTGGTCGGCGGCATCGACGAGGCGTCGGCCGCGCGCGGCGTGCGGTTCTACGAGGCGGTGCTCGACTTCGACGAGCGGCCCGACCTGGACCGGCCCAACGGCGTGTGGGACCTCGGGTCGGCCGAGGCGTCCGAGCTGGCCAAGCTCGCCGAGACGACCTACCGGGACGTGAACATCGGCCTGGCGAACCAGTTCGCCCGCTTCGCCGACACCGTCGGCGTGGACGTCACCAAGGTCATCGAGGCGTGCAACACACAGCCGTACAGCCACATCCACTCGCCGGGCATCGCGGTCGGCGGCCACTGCATCCCGATCTACCCGCGGATGTACCTGTGGAACGACCCGGCCGCCACGGTGGTCCGCTCGGCCCGCGAGGCGAACGCGGCCATGCCGGAGTACGCGGTCGACCTGCTCGCCGCCGCGTACGGCGACCTGACCGGGGTGGGCGTGCTGGTGCTGGGCGCCGCCTACCGGGGTGGCGTCAAGGAGACCGCGTTCTCCGGCGTCTTCCCGACCGTGGAGGCGCTGCGCCGGCGGGGCGCGGTGCCGTACGTCTCGGACCCGATGTACACCAACGAGGAGCTGGTCGCGCACGGCCTGCCCGGCTACGACGGCGAGCCGGTCGGCGCCGCGGTGATCCAGGCCGACCACGCGGAGTACCGCACTCTCGCCCCGGCCGACCTGCCGGGCGTGACGGTGCTCGTCGACGGCCGCCGCGTCACCGATCCGGCGCGCTGGACCGGCGTGCGCCGGGTGGTCATCGGGGGCTGACCCCACCGACTTCACGGGCCCCGGCCGTCTCGAACGGCCGGGGCCCGTCGCGTGCCGCCGCCGGGATGACGCCGTGCGGAGTTCACCTGCCGGACACCCCGGCAATACTTGTGTCATGTGACCCGTTTAGGGTCGCAGCCGTCGGAAATCGACTCGGACCGACATCGGCCGGGCAGACAGGGAGCGTGTCGTTGTTCAGCAGAGTACGCAGCCAGCAGGGTCTCGCCGCGGTCGGCGCGACGCTCCTCGGCTACGCGGTCATGGTCCTCGCCGGAGTCCTCGGCCTGGTGGTCCCGTACGCGGTGGCCGCGGTGGTCGCCGTCGCCGGTGAAGTGGCCCTGGCCGGGCGGCACACCGGGACCGCCACGCTGCTCGACAAGGCCGGTCTCGGCGAGATCTTCCGGCGGCTGGTGCGGGACCTGTCGGTCGTCCTGCTCGTGGTCGCCACGGTGCGACCCGGGGTGGCCGGCACCGTCGCCGTCCTGCTGCTGCCCGCCGCGCTGTGGACGGTGGCCGTCGCCACCAACGCGGTGACCAAGGTGATCGACGGCCGGGTCGACCCCCCGGCGTACACCCGCAACATCGACCTCGGTGCGCTGCGGCGGGTTCCGGTGCCGCCGGCCTGGGCACGGCAGCTGGCCGGGCTGCGCATGCCGCTGCTGAACGTGCTGCTGGTGCCGGCCGCAGTGGTGGCCGCCGCGCTCGACCGGGTCGCCCCGGTGGTGGTCACCGGCCTGGTCACGCTCGCCGCCGGCCTTCTCACCGCCGCGGTGCTGGCGCTCACCGCGCTGCGCGGCCGGGGCAAGGCCCCGGGGGTGCTGCCCGCCGTGCACGACTGGATGGCCCGGGAACGGCCCGAGGTGGCGCTCTACTTCGCCGGCCCGGCCAAGGACGTCTACCAGGCCAACATGTGGCTCGCGCCGGTGGAGGCGACCGGCCGTCGCGCGGTCGTGCTGCTGCGCGCCGCGGACGCGTTCGAGCAGCTCGCCGACACCCGGCTGCCGGTGATCTGCGTGCCGGCCGGCGTCGACTTCATGAACCTGGACCTGGGCTCGCTGCGCGTGGCGCTGTACGCCGCGAACGTCGGCGCCAACATCCACCTGCTGCGGGAGCCGGGCGTGAAGCACGTCTTCGTCGGCCACGGCGACAGCGACAAGCAGGCGAGCGTGAACCCGTACAGCAAGGTGTACGACGAGGTCTGGGTGGCCGGGCCGGCCGGGCGGGAACGGTACGCCCGGGCCGACGTCGGCGTGCTGGACCGCGACATCGTGGAGGTCGGCCGGCCGCAGCTGGCCGGGGTGCACACGTTCGGCTCCGGCGCCGCCGACCACCGTTTCACAGTGCTGTACGCGCCGACCTGGGAGGGCTGGCTCGACGACGACCCGTACCACACGTCGCTCGTGCTGATGGGGGAGCGGATCGTGTCCGGCCTGCTGACCGCCGCGGACGTGCGGGTGATCTACAAGCCGCACCCGCTGACCGGGACGCGCTCGCCCAAGGCCCGCGCCGTGCACGAGCGGATCGTGGCCCGGATCAAGGCCGCCGGCGGCGAGACCGATCCGTCCTCGCTGGACGGCGCCGCGCACCTGCTGGTCACCGGCCGTACGCCCGGGCTGTTCGACTGCTTCAACGTCACCGACCTGCTGGTCAGCGACGTGTCCAGCGTGGTCTCCGACTTCGTGCAGAGCGAGCGGCCGTACGTGGTGGCCAACCCGGCCGGCCTGCCCGAGGACGAGTTCCGGCGGCAGTTCCCGACCGCGCGGGCGGCGTACCTGCTCTCGGCGGACTGCGGCGAGCTGACGAAGATCCTCGACGTGACCCGGGCCGGGGACGACCCGATGACCGGGGCACGGCAGGAGTTGAAGGAGTACCTGCTCGGCCCGGCCGGGTCGAACCCGATGGACCGGTTCCGGGACGAGATCGGCCGGCTCTGCGGCTGAGGCGTACCGGCAAAGGGGCGACGACCGGCGCGGTCGTCGCCCCTTCTCGTCCGGTCAGCCCTGGTGCGGCGGGTTGTCGACGTCGCGGGAGATGACCTCGCCCTTGGCGTCGACCCAGCCCTTCGGGCGGGCCGGGTTGCCGGCCACCAGCTGGTACGGCTTCACGTCGCGGGTCACCACCGAGCCGGCGGCGATCATCGCGTACTCGCCGACCTCGATGCCGCACACGAGCGTGGCGTTCGCGCCGATCGACGCGCCCCGGCGGACGAGCGTCGGCGTGATCGTCCAGTCCGGATTCTGGGCGCGCGGGCGGAAGTCGTTGGTGAACACCGCGCACGGGCCCACGAACACCTCGTCCTCGATGGTCACGCCCTGGTAGACCGAGACGTTGTTCTGGATCTTCACCAGGTCGCCGACGGTGACGCCCGCGTCGACGTAGACGTTGCGGCCGATCACACAGCCGGCACCGACCTGGGCGCTGGACCGGATGTGCGCCAGGTGCCAGACCTTGGTGCCGTCGCCGACCTGGGCGCCGGACTCCACGTCGGCCGTCGGGTGGACGAAGACGGAGGCGGACCGGTCGTTGCTGTCAGTCATCTCAACTCGCATCATGCCAGGGCGCGTCGCGCCGTCGGGCGGGCTCGACGCAGCATAACGAGCGCTCACGCGAGCAGTTCGGCCACCGCGTCGGCGGCGGGCCGGTCGGCCGGCAGCGCGTGGGCGGCCACCACGGCGTCCACCGGCAGCGCCGCGTACAGGTGCGGGAACGGCACGCCGCCGCGTGACCTCTCCCAGCGCAGCGCGTCGCCGAGCCGGGACTCGTCCACCGCGAGCAGCGTCAGGCCGGTGACCCCGGCGAAGAAGCGCCGCGCGGTCTCCACCACCTGGTCGGCGGCGGAGAGGTGGACGTAGCCGTCCTGCCGGTCCATCGCGGTGCCGGCGAACCGCCCGTCCGCACGCGCCTGCGCCCACTCGTCGTCGGAGAGAATCTTGTAGATCACGGCAGCAGCCTAGAGCGGCCTCGCGTCCGCGCGGCGCGTCTGCCACCATTCGCAGGGCAACACGTCGAGCGGAGGGAGGCACGGGTGCGGATCCTCCTGGTCGAGGACGACCGCCGGGTCGCCGCGGCGTTGTCGTCCGCGCTGACCCGGCGTGGCTACCAGGTGGAACACGCCGCGACCGTGGCCGCCGCGCTCTCCGCCGCCCCCTGCGACCTGGTGCTGCTCGACCTGGGGCTGCCCGACGGCGACGGCACCGACCTGTGCCGCGAGCTGCGGCGGCGCAGCAGCCGGCTCGGCATCATCGCGGTGACCGCGCGCGGCGAGGAACGCGACCGGGTGCAGGGGCTGCGGCTGGGCGCCGACGACTACGTGGTGAAACCGTTCTCGATGGTGGAGTTGCAGGCGCGGATCGAGGCGGTGCTGCGCCGGGCCGCGCACACCGCGCCGCAGCGCAACCTGATCGAGGCCGGCGCGGTCCGCATCGACGTGGGCGGCCGGACGGTGAACGTGGCCGGCCGGGACGTCACGCTCACCCGCAAGGAGTTCGACATCCTGCTGTCCCTGGCCCGCCAGCCGGGGGTGGCGGTGCCGCGCGAGCGGATCCTGCTCGACGTGTGGGGCACCACCTGGGCCGACCGCCACACCGTCGAGGTGCACGTCGGTTCGCTGCGCGGCAAGCTCGGCGACCCGACGCTCGTGGAGACCGTGCGCGGGGTCGGCTACCGGCTCCGCGACGCGTGAGGAGGGGCCCGTGCGCCGCCGGCTGGTGATCAGCTATCTGCTGCTGATGGTGCTGGTCCTGCTCGCCCTGGAGACGCCGCTGGCGGCCACGCTCGCGACCCGGGAGACCGACCGGGTACGCGCCGACCGCCTCGCCGACGCCACCCGCTTCGCCTCGCTGGCCGGGCCGGCGCTGCGGGGTGGCAGTCCGGGCCCGCTGGACGGGGAACTGGCCGCCTACGACGCGCTCTACGGCATCGCCGCGGCGGTCGTGGACCGGGACCGCCGCACCGTCGTCGCCTCGTCCGGGTGGGAGCCGGGCGCGGGCACCGGCCCGGCGCTCGACACCGCGCTGTCCGGGCAGCAGTTCAGCGGCCCGGAGTCGGTCTGGCCGTGGGTCGGCGGGCCGGTGGTGACGGCCGTGCCGATCAACGACGGCGGCGAGGTGCTCGGCGCCGTGGTCACGACCAGCCCGGCGGACGGGGTCCGCCGCACGGTCACCGTGTGGTGGCTGCTGCTCGCCGGCATCGGCCTGCTGGCGGTGCTGGCCTGCGTCTCGACCGCGTTCGGGCTGGCCGGCTGGGTGCTGCGCCCGGTCACCGAGCTGGACGCGGTGACCCACGAGATCGCCGAGGGACGTCGCGCCGCGCGGGTCCGCGCCGGGCTGGGCCCGCCCGAGCTGCGCCGGCTGGCGACCAGCTTCAACGACATGGCCGAGGCGGTCTCCGACGTGATGGACCGGCAACGCGCCTTCGTCGCGCACGCCAGCCACCAGCTCCGCAACCCGCTCACCGCGCTGCGGCTGCGGGTGGAGGAACTGGGCCCCAGCCTCACCGACCCGGACGGGCGCGCCGAGCACCGGCTCGCGCTGGAGGAGACCGACCGGCTCGCCACGGTGCTCGACGCGCTGCTCACCCTGGCCCGCGCCGAGCGGGAGGAGAACCAGCGGATCACCGTGGACGCCACCGCCACCGCCGCGTCCCGGGTGACGGCCTGGCTGCCGCTGGCCCGGCACCGTGAGGTCACGCTCCGCCTCGACGCGGGAGAGGCGCCGGTGTACGCCTGGACCGTGCCGACCGCCATCGACCAGGCGCTCGACGCCCTGATCGACAACGCGGTGAAGTTCAGCGGCGCGCAGGGAGAGGTGACGGTGACCGTACGCGCCGCCGACGGCGGGACGGTGCTGACCGTCGGCGACACCGGCCCGGGCATGACGGCGAGTCAGCTCGACCAGGCCACCGAGCGGTTCTGGCGGGCGCCGGACGCGCAGAACGTGGACGGCGCGGGCCTCGGGCTGACCATCGCGGCGGTGCTCGTGGACGCCTCCGACGGCCGGCTCACCATGCGCCAGGGCGAGCCCCGGGGCCTGGTCGCCGAACTGTGGTTCCCGGCGCCCGCCGACGTACCGGGCGGCATCGACGGCCTGACCGGTGTCGGTGGCCGGAGCGAGACCGGCGATCCGGGCGGGAACGACGAGCCGGATGCCGGGACGCTGCCGGCAGCCCGGCCGCACGACGACGAGCCGGTCCGGCGCTGACCCGGCGTCAGGGCTTCGCGGCGCGATACCACTGCGCCGCGCCGGGGTGCAGCGGCAGCGGGGTGGTGACGATCGCCGACCGGGGACTCATCCGTCCCGCCGCCGGATGCGCGGCGGCCAGTTCCTCCCGGCGGTCCATCAGCAGCCGGGTCACCTCCCGCACCAGCGCGGCGGGCAGGCCGGCGCGGACGATCAGGTAGTTCGGGTTCGCCACAGTGCTCACCGGGTCGGCCCGGTACACCGAGCGCGGCACGTCCCGGGTCACGTAGACCTGCCCGTACGCCCGGCGCAGCGGCTCGGTCCAGTCGCCCAGGTCCACGATCCGCAGCGAGGTCCGCTGGGCCAGTTCGGCGACGCCGCGCACGGGCAGTCCGCCGGAGAAGAAGAACGCGTCGATCCGCCCCTCCCGCAGGGCCGCCACCGAGTCGTCCAGCCCGAGGTGCTCCTGGCGTACCCGGTCGCCGCCGAGCTGGGCCACCGTCAGCAGACGGGTGACGGTGATCTCCGTGCCGGAGCCGTCGGCACCCACCGACACCCGCCGGCCGCGCAGGTCACCGAGCGTGCGGATCGGCCCGCCCGCGCGGGTGACCAGGTGCAGCAGGTCGTCGTAGACCCGGGCCACCGCGAGCACCGACGGATGCTCGGGCTCGCGCGGCGGCAGCACGTCGGCCTGGGTGAAGCCCAGCTCCGCCTCCCCGGCGCCGACCAGCCGGACGTTCTGCGCCGAGGCGGCGGTGACCACCACCTCGGCCCGGACGCCGGGCACCTCTCGGTTGAGCAGGGCGGCGAGCGACTGGCCGAAGGCGTGGTAGACCGCGGTCGGGCTGCCGGTGGCGATGCGGATGCGGGTCGGCTCGGACGGCTCGTCCCGGCAGCCGGCCAGCCCGGCGACGACCAGGAGCACCAGCACGAGCGGGGCGGCGGCGCGCACAGGCCAGTGTCGGCTCACGGGCTGCACTCTGCGCCGTGCACCCGCCGCGGCGCAAGCCCGCGCCGGGCCGGTCAGCTCGCCGGGGCCAGCTCCGCGCTCTCGGTGATCCGGTTCCGGTACTCGCCGTTGGGCACCACCACCAGGAAACAGCCCGAGCCCGGCCGCAGCGCCGCCGGCACGTCCAGCAGCGCCGCGCCGCGTACCAGCACCGCCGCCAGGTCCCGGTCGGCGAGCCGGATGCCGAGGCAGTGCCGGCGGACGTGCCGGCCGCCGGCGAGCAGCGCCGCCCGCCAGGCCGCCGCCGCCAGCCGGGGCCGCCACAGCCGGCGCGGCGCCGAGGTGCCGGGGAACGGCCCGCCGAGCAGCTCCCGGCGGCCCTGCCGCCAGCCCGCGGCCAGCAGATTCGCGTACGCCGCCCGGTGCTGCGGCGGCACGGACAGCCGGTGCAGCTCGTAGCGGCGCCGCAGGCCACCGGTGGTCAGCTCGTGCTCCACCGGCACGTCGAGACGTCCCAGCAGCTGCCGCATCCGCTGCGCCGCGTCCTCGCGGTTGAACTCGGCGATCCCGCCCCGGTGCGGTCCGGAGTCGAGCCGGCGTACGTCGGCGGCCGGAGGCGGCGTGCAGCGCACCATGCAGGCGATCTCGAAGGCGTCGGTCAGGGTCAGCCAGTCCAGTGGCGGCGACGGGCGCGGGCGGTCGAGCAGCGTGGTGAGCATCGGCGCGGCTCCTCGGTCAGAGTCGGGGTACCTCTACCGTCGCCGCCGAGCGCCGGGCCCGGAACCGCTGCGCCCGAGCCTTGAGCAAAATTTGCGGGAAGGCCGCCTCTCAGAGCTCGGTGACCACCAGGTCGACCTGCCGGGGCCGCCCGGCCGCCCGGGGCGCCTCCTCGACCGTGTACTTCAGCTCCCGCAGCGCCCCCACCAGCGCGTCGGCGGTGCGCGGCCGGGCGTCGGCGAGCAGCAGGTCTCGCACCAGCCGGCCCTTCGTCGCCTTGTTGAAGTGACTCACCACCGACCGGGTCGGCGTGCCGTCCACGATTCGCTCGTGCAGCACCCGCACGGTCACGGTGCGTTCGGCGAGCGCCCCGCGCGGCGTCCAGGTGGCCGCGTACGCGCCGGAGCGCAGGTCCAGCACCGGGCCGCGCCCGGCGGCGGGTTCCAGCACCGGGCCGAGCGCCTCCCGCCAGTACGCCGACAGCGCCCCGAGCCCCGGCAGCCGCGCCCCGATCGGGCAGCGGTACGGCGGGATCCGGTCGGCGAGGCGTACCGCGCCCCATAGGCCGGAGCTGATCAGCACCTGGCGGCGGGCGGCGCGCTGCGCGTCGGGGGGCAGCGTGTCCAGGCCGAGCGCCTCGTAGAGCACGCCGGTGTAGAGCCGCCCGGCGGGCGCGGTCGCCGCCTCCCGCAGCCGGGCGTTGCGCCGCAGTTCGCCGCGCTGCCCCTCGGTGAGGCCCAGCGCGATCCGGGCCGCCGTCTCGTCCGGCCCGGCGCACAGGTCGGCCAGCGCGGTCAGGACCGCCTCCCGGGCCGGGTTCAGCTCGGTCAGGGACAGCCGGGACAGGTCCAGCCGGCGGCCGGTGCCGGCCTCGGCCTTCCCCTCCGACGGGGGCAGCAGGATGAGCACCGGCACAGCGTACGGGCCGGGGTCAGCGCCACGGCCGGACGGCACGCTCGGGGTGGTACACGCGACTGCCGCCCACCTCGGCCACCACCGCCGCGTCGGCGCGGTCACCCAGCAGCCGCCGCAGCGTGCGCTCGGCCGGGGAGCCGGCCTCCACCACGTATCCGGGCCGCGCAGCGCGCGCCACCCGCTGCCAGTACGCCGGGTAGCGGTTCTGCCCGGGCGTCAGCGCGCCGTCGAGCACACCGCAGGCGACCGTCTCGCCCGTGTTGAAGATCAGCCGGTTGCACGTCCAGTAGTCCCCGTACACCTCGTGCAGACCGGCGCCCCGCACCGCGTCCGCCAGCCGGCGGGCGGTTCGCTCCTCGTTCCGTACGCCCGGCACTCCGGCCAGGAACGCCACGGTGCCGGCCAGCGTGGCGGCGGTCAGCGCGGCCAGCACCACCGCCGCCGTGGCGCCGCCGAGCCGGGCCGCCCGGCCGGACGTGGCCCGCAGCGCATGTGCGGCGGCCAACCAGAGCGGCCACAGCACGGCCGGCAGCGAGATCTGCAGCACCGACAGGTAGCGGGCGTTGCCGAGCGGGTCGGTCGCGGCGAGCGGGCTGCGCACGTACGCCAGAAGTGTCAACGCCGCGCCCGCGACGAGCGCGAGGATCGCCACGGCCCGGACCCGCGCGGCGTGGTCGGCGGCCCGGCGGTACGCGAGCAGCCCGAGCCCGGCGGCGGCCACCAGCAGCACCGGATAGAGCACGCCGAACCACTGCGCCCAGCGCGCGCAGCCGTCCATCGGGCACATGCCGGAGGCCAGCGGCACCCCCTCCAGCAGTCCGCCGCGCAGCCGTTCGGCGAGCGACGGCGCGACCCCCTCCTTGGTGCTGATCTCCCGGAACACCGACAGCGAGTCCTGCCCGGGCGGCGCGACGAGGTTGTCCTTGACCACCGGGGCGATCCCGGCCAGGAAGCCCACCACCAGCAGCACACCCGGCCAGCCGATCAGATCCCGGGGCACCGCCACCGCGAGCACCACGGCGGCCACCAGCAGGTACGGCGCGATCAGCCAGTCCGACCACAGCGACAGCCCGGCGAGCAGCCCGAACGCGCCGGTGGCCAGCCAGTGGTGCCGGACCCGCCGGTCGCCGAGGGCCACCGCGATCAGCAGCATCGCCAGCACCGCCGGCTTGACCTCCGGACGGCCGCCGACCACCGTGAGCTGGTCGCGGACCACCCGCTCCGAGCCGAGCGCCAGCAGGCCCACCACGACCACTGCGAGCCAGGGGGAGAACAGGCTGCGGGTCAGCCGGTACGCCAGCCACAGGAAGGCCGCGAAGAGCGCGAGCAGCGGCAGCCGCAGCATCGGCCAGCTCGGCCCGGCCCAGCCGACCAGCGGCGCGGCCAGGTACGACTCCAGCACACCCATGTAGCGCTGGCCGTACAGGAAGACCGGCCGTTCACCGCGCTCGGCGATGTGCAGCGCGACCAGGCCGAACGTGGCCTCGTCGCTGTTCGACGCGGGCACCGTGAGCAGCGTCAGCACCAGCCGGTAGCCGACCCCCGCGACACCGAGCAGCAGTGCCACCAGCGCCGGCGCGTCCGGACGCGGCCGTACCCGGTCCCGCTTCGTCGTCGACACGACCAACGCCCCCGTCGTCGTCCCGACCGCAGTCTGTCACGGCGGCGTCCGGCGCCGGGGTGGATCGGCGTGGATCACTCGCGTGGCCCGGCCGCTCCGGTTGTGGCACTGTTGCCGTGTGCCGCCCACACCACCGGACCAGCTGGCCGTTCCGCAACTGCACCGCGCCGCGCGCTTCGAGGACGCCGTGCACGGCCTGGTGGAGCGCCGGTTGCGGCGCACCGGGTGGCAGCCCAACATCATCGCGTACGCGGGCTACGGCGCCCCGGGATGGGCGCGCGTGCTCTGCCGGGTGCTGCTGGGCCGCCCGGACACGCGGCGGCGGGGCCGGCTGGACAAGGTGCGCGGCTGGCGCAGCTTCGCCACGCTGCCCGCCAAGCACGTCAAGGTGACCATCGAGGTCGACGGCGTGCGCCAGGAGGTGACCGCCGACCGCAGCGGCTTCGTCGACACCGTGATCGAGGCCGACTTCACCCCGGGCTGGGGTTGCGTACGCCTCAGCGTCGCCGACGCCGAGCCGGTGGAGGCGCTGGTACGCGTTCTCGACCCGGCCGTCCGCTTCGGCATCCTCTCCGACATCGACGACACGGTCATGGTGACCGCGCTGCCCCGGCCGCTGCTCGCCGCGTGGAACACGTTCGTGCTGGACGAGCATGCCCGTACTGCCGTGCCGGGCATGGCGGTGCTCTACGAGCGGCTGGCCACCGCCCACCCGGGCGCGCCGGTCTTCTACCTGTCCACCGGCGCCTGGAACGTCGCGCCGACGCTCACCCGGTTCCTGTCCCGGCACCTCTACCCGGCGGGGCCGCTGCTGCTCACCGACTGGGGGCCGACCGCCGACAGGTGGTTCCGCAGCGGCCGGGAACACAAGCGGGCCACGCTGGCCCGGCTGTCCCGGGAGTTCCCCGAGGTGCGGTGGCTGCTGATCGGCGACGACGGGCAGCACGACCCGGAGATCTACCGCGAGTTCGCCGCCGCGCACCCGGACCACGTCGCCGGGGTGGCGATCCGGCAGCTGTCGCCGACCCAGTCGGTGCTGGCAGGCAGCCTGCCGGCACCGGCGGGCCGTTCGTCATCGGGCCCGATAGGCCAGAAGTGGCTCAGCGCCCCCGACGGAGCCGGCCTCTGGAAGCTCCTCCGAGAAGCCGACCTGGTCTGATCGTCCCCCTCTTTCTCTCCCCGTCGATCATGAAGTTGACGGCCTTGTGGATCTCCAGAAGTGCCGCCAACCTCATGATCAACGGGGTGAGAGCCAGAGGACGCCCAGCGGGGGGATGCGCAGGGACACCGACGCCGGCAGGCCGTGCCACGGCACGTTTTCCGCGTGCACCTCGCCCAGGTTGCCCACGCCGGAACCGCCGTAGTGGTGGGCGTCGGTGTTCAGCGCCTCGGCCCACGTACCGGCCGCCGGCAGGCCGATCCGGTAGTCCTCCAGCGGGGCCGCGGAGAAGTTCGCCACGCACACCAGCGTCTGCCCGTCCGGGGCGATCCGGATGAACGACACCGTGTTGTTGGCGACGTCGTCCCCGGCGATCCAGCGGAAGCCGGCCGGGTCGGTGTCCTGCGCCCAGAGCGCCGGGGTCTCCCGGTAGACCCGGTTCAGGTCCGCGACCATCCGTTGCACACCGGCGCGGGCCGGATCGTGGGTGAGGTACCAGTCGAGGCCGCGCTCCTCGCTCCACTCCCGGTCGTCGGCCAGCTCGCAGCCCATGAAGAGCAGCTGCTTGCCCGGGTGCGCCCACATGTACGCCAGCAGCGCCCGTGTGGTGGCCAGCCGCTGCCAGGTGTCGCCGGGCATCTTGCCCGCGAGCGAGCCCTTGCCGTGCACCACCTCGTCGTGGCTGATCGGCAGCACGTAGTTCTCGCTCCACGCGTACGCCAGGGAGAACGTGAGCTGATGGTGGTGGTGCTGCCGGTAGATCGGGTCCTTCGAGGTGTAGAGCAGGGTGTCGTGCATCCAGCCCATGTTCCACTTGAACCCGAACCCGAGCCCGCCGTCGGAGGTCGGCTTGGTGACGCCGGGCCAGGCGGTCGACTCCTCGGCGATCATCAGCACGCCGGGGTGGTGCCGGTAGACGGTGGCGTTGACCTCCTGGAGGAACGCGATCGCCTCCAGGTTCTCCCGGCCGCCGTGCACGTTCGGCGCCCACTGCCCCTCGGACCGGGAGTAGTCCAGGTAGAGCATCGAGGCGACCGCGTCCACGCGCAGCCCGTCGATGTGGAACTCGTCCAGCCAGTACAGCGCGTTGGCGACCAGGAAGTTGCGCACCTCGTTGCGGCCGAAGTCGAAGACGTACGTGCCCCAGTCGGGGTGCTCGCCGCGACGCGGATCGGGGTGCTCGTACAGCGGGGTGCCGTCGAAACGCGCAAGCGCCCACTCGTCCTTGGGGAAGTGCGCCGGCACCCAGTCCAGGAGCACGCCGATGCCCGCCGCGTGCAGCCGGTCCACCAGGTGGCGGAAGTCGTCCGGGTCGCCGAACCGGGCGGTGGGCGCGTAGTAGCCGGTGACCTGGTAGCCCCACGAGCCGCCGAACGGGTGCTCCATCACCGGCAGGAACTCCACGTGGGTGAAGCCCATCTCGACCACGTACGCGGTGAGCTGCTCGGCCAGCTCCCGATAGCCGAGGCCGGGCCGCCAGGAGCCCAGGTGCACCTCGTACACGCTCATCGGCTCCTGGTGCGGCGCCTGCCGGGACCGGCGCGCGAGCCAGTCCGCGTCGCCCCACTCGTACCGTGACTCGTGCACCACCGACGCGGTGGCCGGCGGCACCTCGGTGCGCGCGGCCATCGGGTCGGCCTTGTCCCGCCACCGGCCGTCGGCGCCGAGGACGCGGTACTTGTAGCGGCTGCCCACCGGCAGACCGGGCACGAAGATCTCCCACACGCCGCTGGAGCCGAGCGACCGCATCGGCCACCCGTCGTCCGGCGCCCAGCCGGTCACGTCGCCGATCAGCCGCACGGCGCGGGCGTTCGGCGCCCAGACGGTGAACGCGACGCCCTCGTCGAACACGCGGGCGCCGAGGGCCGCCCAGAGCCGCTCGTGCCGGCCCTCGCCGATCAGGTGCAGGTCGAGGTCGCCGAGCGTGGGCGGATAACGGTACGGGTCGTCGTGCGTCGTGCCGTCCACCTCGACCCGGTAGTCGAGCACCTCGCCGGGGAGCACCGCCTCGAAGACACCGGCGTCGTGGACCCGCTTCATCGGGTGCCGTTCGCCGTCGGCGAGCACCGTCACCTCGCCCGCGCCCCGGCGCAGCGTCCGGATCGTGGTGCTCCCGTCGGCCGGATGTGCGCCGAGCACGGCGTGCGGGTCGTGTACCTCGCCGGTGATCAGCTGGTCCATCGGGCGTCGTCCTTGTCGGCCGGTGCGGTCGGGGCGGTGCCGCCGGAGAGGTCGGCGGGTACGTCTTCCACTGTGAGGTCGGGCGCGGCCGGGTGCTCCGGCTCGGCGAGGGCCGGTGCGGCCGGGCGGCGGACGGTGAGCACGTGCGCCGGTTGCAGGTACGGGTCGAGGCGTACCGCGTTGCGCTGCCCCCAGTCGTACTCGGCGCCGGTCAGCTCGTCGCGCACGGTGAACCGCTCGTGCCAGTCCAGGCCGAGCGCCGGCATGTCGAGTGTGGTGTTGCCCCACTGCACCTCGCGGGAGTCGAACGAGCAGACCACGATCACCGTGTTGCCGGTCGCCGGGTCGTGCTTCGACCAGCACAGCAGCGCCGGGTTGTCGATGTCGTGGAACCGCAGGTTGCGCAGCTGGTGCAGGGCGGGGTTGTCCCGGCGTACCCGGTTCAGCGTGGTGATGAACGGCGCCAGCGACCGGCCCTGCGCCAGCGCGGCGTCCCAGTCCCGGGGCCGCAGCTCGTACTTCTCGTTGTCGAGGTACTCCTCCGCGCCGGGGCGGGCCACGTGCTCGAACAGCTCGAACCCCGCGTACATGCCCCACGAGGGGGACAGCAGCGCCGCCAGCACCGCCCGGATCTTGAACATCGGCGGGCCGCCGTGCTGCAACGACGAGTGCAGGATGTCAGGCGTGTTGGGCCAGAAGTTCGGCCGCATCCAGTCGGCCGAGGCGACCAGTTCCTCGCAGTACTCCCGCATCTCGGCCGCCGTCGTGCGCCAGGTGAAATAGGTGTACGACTGGGTGAAGCCGACCTTGCCGAGGCCGTGCATGATCGCCGGCCGGGTGAACGCCTCGGCCAGGAACAGCACGTCCGGGTCGACCTTCTTGACCTCGGCGATCAGCCAGTGCCAGAAGTCGAACGGCTTGGTGTGCGGGTTGTCGACCCGGAAGATCCGGATGCCCTCGCCGACCCAGTGCAGCACCACCCGCAGCATCTCGGCCCGGATGCCCCCGGGGTCGTTGTCGAAGTTCAGCGGATAGATGTCCTGGTATTTCTTGGGTGGGTTCTCCGCGTACGCGATGCTGCCGTCGGCCCGGGTGGTGAACCACTCCGGGTGCTCGGTGACCCACGGGTGATCCGGCGCGCACTGCAACGCCAGGTCCATCGCCACCTCCAGCCCCTGCTCGGCGGCGGCGGCGACGAAGTCGCGGAAGTCCTCCGGCGTACCCAGGTCGGGGTGGATGGCGTCGTGGCCGCCCTCGGCCGCGCCGATCGCCCACGGCGAGCCCACGTCGTCCGGCCCGGCGGTGAGCGCGTTGTTGCGGCCCTTGCGGCCGACCCGGCCGATCGGGTGGATCGGCGGCAGGTAGAGCACGTCGAAACCCATCGCCGCGACACCCGGCAGCCGCTGGATCGCGGTGGCGAACGTGCCGGAACGGGCCGGCGCGTCGACGGTGGCCGGGATCGCGCCCTCGGAGCGGGGGAAGAACTCGTACCAGGCGGAGAAGAGCGCCCGCGGCCGGTCCACCCACAGCGTGCGCTCCTCGCCGGTGGTGACCAGCTCGCGCACCGGGTGCTCCCAGAGCAGGTCGGCCAGATCCAGCGCCGCGCTCACCCGCCGCGGCAGGTCCAGGTCGTCGTCGGCCAGCGCCCGCACGGCTTCGCGTACGCGATCACGGTCGGCTCTCGGCACCAGGTCGAGCGCGGCGGTGAGCACGCGGGCGCCCTCGGCCAGGTCGTTCGCCAGCTCGGCCGGGCCCTGGCCGGCGGCGATCTTCTTGGTGACCGCGTTCTGCCAGGTGAGGTACGGATCCTGGAACGCCTCCACGGCGAAGCGCCACAGGCCCACCGCGTCCGGGCGGATGGTGGCGTGCCAGCGGTCCTGGCCGGGCTCGCCCGGGCGCATCCGGGTGAACGGGCGGGCCGCGCCGTCCGGGCCGAGCCAGACCACGTTGCACCCGAGCGCGTCGTGGCCCTCGCGATAGGCCCGCGCCGACACCGGCACGACCTCGCCTACCACCGCCTTGGCCGGGTAGCGACCGCAGGAGACGACGGGGGAGACGTCTTCGATCGGGAACCGTCCAGTCACCCGCTCAACCTACTGCGCGAGATCCTTTCGCGCTCGGCGACTCCGCGTCAGCCCTCAACCCGCTCACGAGGGCGTCGAGGCCCGTGCCGGTGAGGCACCCGTGCCGTTCCACCGACGAGCGTGGGCTGCGGTGAGTGGAACGCTATGGGTGTCAAAAGGGCGCTGAGGCACCCATAGCGTTCCACCGAACGGGTGGCGGACTTCCGGGCGCTCTGGCCCGTCCGACGGCGACGTTCAGGTCGACCGCTGGGCGACGAAGACGAACTCCCGGCCGGGGCGGTCGGGCGCCTCCCGCACGTCGTCCACCCGGTAACCGGCGGCGGCCAGGCTCGACTCGACCTCGTCCCGGTCGCTGAACCGCAGCGTGGAGTCCGAGGTGAGGACCGTGCCGTCGCGCCGGAACCGGTACGTGTACCGGAAGGACACGAGCGGCAGATCGACCGCGGTGACCTCGAGGCGCCGTTCCACCCGTCCGACGCCCGGCACGTCGCGGGTGACCGGCGCGGTGTCCGCCCACTCCTCCCACGCGCGGCGCTCCGGGCGGCGGGTCTCGAACACGAGGTGGCCCCCGGGGCGCTGCGCGGCGTGCACGCCCCGCAGCGCCCGGGTCCAGTCGTCGTCGGTGCGGAAGACCTGCGCCACGTTCGCGGTCATCGTGGCCAGGTCGGCGCGCAGCGGCGGCAGCGTCGTGGCGTCGCCGTGGATCCAGCGGATGCGGCCTTCCGGATCCTTCGACCGGGCGACGGCGAGGGACGACCCGGCCGGGTCGACGCCCACGACGGTACGGCCGTGCCGGGCGAGCAGCAGGGCCAGGTTCCCGGTGCCGCACCCGAGGTCGAGCACCACACGCGCGTCCAGCTCGTCGGCGATCGCGAGGTACGCGTCCAGGTCGTCCCGGTCGCCGTCGAACGCGTCGTAGAGGGGAGCGAGGCGAGGGTGGGCGAATATCGCATCGGGCACCTCGCGAACCTACCCACCGTGCACCGCGCCGGGCGGACGCTGTGCGGCGCCCCGTGACCGGGCTGTTAAGAAGGGGCCCCTCCTTACACGCCCACCGAGCGGTACACCTCGATCGTCTGGCGGGCGATCGCGTCCCACGAGAAGTGCTCCACCGCGCGCCGCCGCCCCGCCACGCCGAACGCCGCGATCCGGTCCGGGTCGGCCAGCAGCTCGTTGATCCGCGCGGCCAGGTCGGCGACGAAACGCTCCGGGTCCAGCGGCGTGCCGGAGCCGTCACCGGCCTGCTCGATCGGCACCAGCAGCCCGGTCTCGCCGTCGGCCACCACCTCCGGGATGCCGCCCGTGGCGGTCGCCACCACTGCGGTCTCGCAGGCCATCGCCTCCAGGTTGACGATGCCCATCGGCTCGTAGACGGACGGGCAGGCGAAGACCGTGGCGTGGGTGAGCACCTGGATCACCTCGTGCTTGGGCAGCATCGCCGCCACCCAGACCACCCCGGACCGGGTGGCCCGCAGCTCCGCCACGAGCCCCTCCACCTCGGCGGCGATCTCCGGGGTGTCCGGCGCACCGGCCAGCAGCACGAGCTGGGTGTCGGCGGGCAGCTCCCGGGCCGCGCGCAGCAGGTACGGCAGGCCCTTCTGCCGGGTGATCCGCCCGACGTAGACCACGCTGGGCCTCCCCGGGTCGATGCCGAGCCGGTCGAGCACGTCGGTGCCCGGGTCCGGGGCGTACTGCGCGGTGTCGATGCCGTTGTAGACCACGCGCACCCGGTCGGGGTTCACCGCCGGGTACGCGGTGAGCACGTCGCGGCGCATGCCCTCGCTCACCGCGATGATCGCGTCGGCCGACTCGAAGGCGGTCCGCTCGCACCACGAGGAGAGCGCGTATCCGCCGCCGAGCTGCTCGGCCTTCCACGGGCGCAGCGGTTCCAGGCTGTGCGCGGTCACCACGTGCGGCACCCCGTGCAGCAGCTTCGCGGTGTGGCCGGCCAGGTTGGCGTACCAGGTGTGGCTGTGCACCACGTCGGTGCCGGCCGTCCCGGCGGCCATCTCCAGGTCGGCGCCCATGACCCGCAGCGCGGCGTTCGCGCCGGCGAGCGCGGGCGGTTCGGCGTACGCGGTGACACCCGGTTCGTCGCGGGGCGCGCCGAAGCAGTGCACCCGCACGTCGGCGAGCCGGCGCAGCTCGCGGGCGAGGTATTCCACGTGCACCCCGGCGCCGCCGTACACCTCCGGCGGGTACTCGCGGGTGAGCAGGTCGACGCGCATCGGTGCCATGCCCGCACCCTAGTGCAGAGCGCCACGTCGCACGCGGTGCGCAAGTGTGGGCGTCCGAGTGGTGAAGTCGGTTCCAGGTGGTTAGCGTCTGAGCATGGCTGCCAAGGTGCTCGCGATCGTCCTGGCCGGCGGGGAGGGCAAGCGCCTGATGCCCCTGACGACCGACCGGGCGAAGCCCGCCGTCCCCTTCGGCGGGATGTACCGCATGGTCGACTTCGTCCTGTCCAACCTGGCGAACGCCGGCTTCCTCAAGATCGTCGTGCTGACCCAGTACAAGTCGCACTCGCTGGACCGCCACATCACCAAGACCTGGCGGATGTCGACGCTGCTCGGCAACTACGTCACGCCGGTGCCCGCGCAGCAGCGCCGCGGCCCGTGGTGGTTCGCCGGCTCGGCCGACGCGATCTACCAGAGCTTCAACCTGATCAACGACGAGCAGCCCGACTACGTGATCGTCTTCGGCGCCGACCACATCTACCGGATGGACCCCCGGCAGATGGTCGACGACCACATCGCCTCCGGCGCCGGGGTCACGGTGGCCGGCATCCGGCAGCCGCTCGCGATGGCCGACCAGTTCGGCGTGATCGAGGTCGGCGAGGACGGCAAGCGCATCCGCGCGTTCCGCGAGAAGCCCACCGACGCGGTCGGGCTGCCCGACGCGCCGGACGAGATCTACGCCTCGATGGGCAACTACGTGTTCACCACCAGGGCGCTGTGCGAGGCGGTCGAGCGCGACGCGGCGGACAAGACGAGCAAGCACGACATGGGCGGCAGCATCATCCCGATGCTCGTCGAGCGCGGCGAGGCGAACGTCTACGACTTCAAGGACAACGAGGTGCCCGGCAGCACCGACCGCGACCGCGGCTACTGGCGGGACGTGGGAACGCTCGACTCGTTCTACGACGCGCACATGGACCTGATCAACGTGCACCCGGTGTTCAACCTCTACAACTTCGAGTGGCCCATCTACACCGAGCAGCCGCCGTACCCGCCGGCCAAGTTCGTGCACGCCTGGGGCGAGCGGGTGGGCCGCGCGGTCAGCTCCATGGTCTCGCCCGGCTCGGTGATCTCCGGCTCGCTGGTGGAGAACTCGATCGTGGCGCCGAAGGTGAAGGTCCACTCGTGGGCGCACGTCGACGGCGCCGTGCTGATGGAGGGCGTCCAGATCGGCCGCCACGCGGTCGTCCGGCGCGCGATCCTGGACAAGAACGTCCACGTCCCGGAGGGCGCCGAGATCGGCGTCGACCTGGAGAAGGACCGCCAGCGCTACACCGTGTCCGACAACGGCATCGTCGTCATCGGCAAGGGCCAGCGCGTCGAGCCCTGAGCAGTCCCGCCACATCCCCGAGGAGGATCCCGCAGTGGCCCACCCCCGTGCCGGCCAGCCCGCGCAGCCCGCCGACCTGGTCGACGTGCCCCGGCTGGTCACCGCCTACTACGCCGAGCACCCGGACCCGGACGACCCGGCGCAGCAGGTCTCCTTCGGCACCTCAGGGCACCGCGGTTCCAGCCTGCGCAACGCCTTCAACTCCGACCACATCCTCGCCGTCACCCAGGCGCTCTGCGACTACCGGCGGGAACAGGGCCTCGACGGGCCGCTGTTCCTCGGCCGGGACACCCACGCGCTGTCCGCGCCCGCCGAGGCCGACGCGCTGGAGGTTCTCGCCGCGAACGACGTCACAGTGCTGCGCGACAGCCGCGACGGCTACACCCCGACCCCCGCGGTCTCGCACGCCATCCTCACCCACAACCGGGGGCGCACCGGCGGCCTCGCCGACGGCATCGTGATCACCCCGTCGCACAACCCGCCGTCCGACGGCGGGTTCAAGTACAACCCCACCCACGGCGGGCCCGCCGACACCGACGCCACGAAGTGGATCCAGGACCGCGCGAACGCGATCCTCGCCGCCGGGCTCAAGGAGGTGAAACGCATCCCGTACGCGCGGGCGCGCGCCGCCGCCACCACCGGGGAGTACGACTTCCTCGCCCGGTACGTCGACGACCTGCCCGTCGCGCTGGACATCGACGCGATCCGCGACGCCGGGGTGCGCATCGGCGCGGACCCGATGGGCGGGGCGAGCGTGGCGTACTGGGGCGAGATCGCCGACCGGCACCGCCTCGACCTCACCGTGATCAACCCGCTCGTGGACCCGACCTGGCGGTTCATGACGCTCGACGGCGACGGCAAGATCCGGATGGACTGCTCGTCGCCGAACGCGATGGCCTCCCTGATCGCCGCCCGGGACGACTACGCGGTCTCCACCGGCAACGACGCCGACGCCGACCGGCACGGCATCGTCACGCCCGACGGCGGCCTGATGAACCCCAACCACTATCTGGCCGTGGCGATCGGCCACCTGTTCCGTACCCGGGAGCAGTGGGGTCCGGCCGCGGCGGTGGGCAAGACGCTCGTCTCCTCCTCGATGATCGACCGGGTCGCGGCCGACCTCGGCCGCCCGCTGCTGGAGGTGCCGGTCGGGTTCAAGTGGTTCGTGCCCGGCCTGCTCGACGGCACCGTCGGCTTCGGCGGCGAGGAGAGCGCCGGGGCGTCGTTCCTGCGCCGCGACGGCGGCACCTGGACCACCGACAAGGACGGCATCCTGCTCTGCCTGCTCGCCGCCGAGATCATCGCCACCACCGGCCGTACGCCGAGCGAGCACTGGGCCGAGCTGGCCGACCGCTTCGGGGCGCCCGCGTACGCCCGGATCGACGCGCCGGCCGACCGGGCACAGAAGGCGGTCCTGGCGAAGCTCTCGCCGGAGCAGGTCACCGCGACCGAGCTGGCCGGTGAGCCGATCGCCGCGATCCTCACCACCGCGCCCGGCAACGGCGCCGCGATCGGCGGCCTCAAGGTGACCACGGAGTCGGGCTGGTTCGCCGCCCGCCCGTCCGGCACCGAGGACGTCTACAAGATCTACGCCGAGTCGTTCCAGGGCCCGGAGCACCTGGCCCGGATCCAGGAGGAGGCCAAGGCGCTGGTCGACGGCGTGCTCGCCACCGCCTGACCGTTCACGGAGCGTCCGTCGTTCAACCCGGGCAGGTTTCTGCCCGAAATCCACCTTTAGTGGGGTTCCGGCGGCCTATGGTGTGGCCATGTCGGTCGTCCCGCGTCCCGCGCCTCTGTCCGATTCCGTGTCGCCCGCCTCCGACAGCCATGCCCCGGCTGCTTCGCCGAACGTTCACGTACGTCCGGCAGCGGTCGCCGACGCCGCTTGGCTGGCCTCGGTCAGCCAGGCGTCGTTCGTCCGCCACCTGCACGACTACCTGACTTCGGCCCAGCCCGGCGTCGGCCGGTTCTGGGAGGTCGTGCTGGAGCATCCGGCGTCGTTCCCCGGCCGCTGTTTCCTGGTGGCCGAGACCGACGAGGGCGAGCGCCTGGGCTTCGCCGACCTGACACTCGTCGACCCGGGACTCGCCCACCTCTCCTACATCTGCGTCGTACGAGCCGCGCGCGGCCGTGGCGTCGCCCGTGCGCTGTTGCGGGCGTACCTCGATCGCCATCCCGGCGTCCGGGGAATGCGGCTGGACGTCTTCGCCGACAACGCTCCTGCCCGGGCCCTGTACGACCGGCTCGGCTTCACCATCGAGTCCACAAGCACGTGGTGGGTCACCGACGTCGCACCCGACCGGTCCGCTGCGTCCGCCGGTGTGCGGTTCGACGGTCTGCATGCCGCTCGTGCCTGGTTCGAAACCTACGGCTTCGGCGAGCTCACGGCCGTCGTCGGGGACTCCGACGTGCGGTTCGGTCGCCCGAGCACCCGGGTGCTGCGCTGCTTCGACGTCGCGACCCTGCGGCAGCCGGCCGTCGTCGCCGCCGTGCTGCGCGAGTTCCCCGAGATCGATCGCGTGCTGGTCATGGCGTCCGGCGACGCCCCGCCGCCCTGTGCCCTCGGTGACCTGCGCGCCGTAAACCACTCGTTGAGGATGTCCACACCCGAGATCCGCACCCGACTGGAGCTCACGTGACGAAGACGATCGCCAAGACCGCCACCGACCCGGGTGCATTCCACACTCCGAGCCTGTTCTACAGCGCGGCCCGGGAGGGGATGCGGGACCTGCTCGCGCAGCCCGAGGTGTGGCGAGGCGAGCAACGTGGCATCCTGTTGCCGTCGTTCATCGGCTGGTCGGCGCACGAGGGCAGTGGCGTCTTCGATCCGGTGACCGAACTCGGCCTCGACCCCGGCTTCTACGACCTGACCCCGGACCTCGCGGTGGACCTGTCCTCGCTGGAGACCCGGCTCGCCGAGGGCCGGTACGACGTGGTCGTCGTCATCCACTACTTCGGCCGTACCGAGCGGGCGATCGGGCGGATCCGTACCCTGACCGATCGACACGGTGCGCTGCTGCTGGAGGACCTCGCGCACGCCTGGTTCACCCATGCGCGCGGTGGTCCGGCCGGGCGCACCGGGGAGGTGTCGCTCTACTCCCTGCACAAGATGCTGCCGATGCCTGGGGCGCGCGGCGGGATGGTGACCTACCGCAACCCCGACCGGCTCACCGGGCAGCGCGAGACCGCGCCGGAGCTGGCGCGGTACGTGATCGACCACGACACGCCGGGCATCGCCCGACAGCGCCGGGAGAACTTCAGCGCCCTCACCGGTCTGCTCGGCACCCTGCCGGAGATGGGTGACGCCTTCGAGCTGATGTGGCCCGAACTCGACGAGGACGACGTGCCGCAGACCTTGCCGGTGCGGATCCTCGGGGCCGGACGCGAGAACCGTGACCACGTCTACGCGGAAATGAACCGCGAGGGATTCGGCATGGTCAGCCTCTACCACACGCTCATCGAGCACCTGCGTGACCACCCGACGACGGCGCGCCTCGCGCGGCACATCATCAACTTCCCGGTGCACCAGGACATCGCGCCGGACGACTATCCCGCCCTGATCGCCGGCTTCCGCCGAGCTCTGAACTCCCTTCCCGGTCACCGCACCGTGATGACGCCCGGGTTCGGGGGTGACGAGAGGGCGCAGGGCGCGGCCGTCACCGCGGCGGGGGCAGCTTCCGGCGGTTGAATTGCTCCCGTAGCCCCTCCGGCAGGAGTTCGCGTAGCTGGTCGGGCAGCAACGGCAGATCGAGCAGGCTCAGTTTGAGCTGGTTGCGCTCCTGGTAGCGGCGCGGGTCGAGGCGGACGACGCGACCGGCGTCGCGGACGTACCGGACGTGCACCGAGCCCTCCGTCGCCGCCTGACGGATCAGCAACCCGTCCATCTCCACCGCCACCGGCGCGGAGTCCGGGCGTAGTTCCAGGTGCACACTTTCGTGGGCGGAGAGCAGAACCGAACGGGAGATCCCGGCCATCGGCGCGGAGGGCGTCACCACCATCGCCTCGGTCGAGGGCGAGACCAACGGGCCCCCGGCGGCGTAGCTGTAGGCGGTCGAGCCGGTGGGTGTGCTCACCACCAACGCATCGCACCGGTAGTAGCCGTAGCGCTGACCGTCAACCGCCAGGGTGGCGGTGACGAAGCCCGCTCCGGGCTGCCGGACCAGGGCGATGTCATTGAACGCCACCACGTCGTCACCACAGACGTCGCAGGCCAGGCATGCGTGCGACTCGATCGTGAAATCCCGCCCCACCAGCCGTTCCAGTGCCCGGGGCAGGTCGGGCGGTTCCACCTCGACCAGGAAGCCCAGCCGCCCCAGGTGTACGCCGAGCACCGGCTTCGGATCGCGGACGGCCATCCGCAGCGCACCCAGCATGGTGCCGTCGCCGCCGATGCTGATCAGCGCGTCGCAGTGTGCGGCCAGGTCGCCGACGGGCACCGCTTCCACCGAGGCCGGCACCCGGTGCCGGTCCTCGCACCTGACGGCCAGGGTCTTGTGGTGCTGCGCCGCCCACCGTGCGATCGTCTCCACCACCTCGGAGACGTCCCGGGTGGGGTGCAGCACCAGCCCGAACACATAGCCCGCCACCCCTACAGCTCATCACACCGGTGGGCGGGCCGCCCGGCGTACCGGAAGGCGCGTGGGCGGCGAAGTGTATCCGAACAGGCGACCTTCCGTACCCGTGCTCGGCTCCGGCTCGTTGGACGCGAGGTGGAACGGGGACGAGTGGAGCGTCGATGCAAGTCATGATCATGGCGGGTGCCCGACTGCGGCATCGGCCGGACCTTGAGGTGCGCAGCCTGCGCGGACGGACGCCGAGGTGCGCGGTGGGGAGCCGGAGGTGACGGTGGCGCACGGCACGAGCCGGTCGGCCGCCGGCGTGATGAACCGCCCCGGACTGCCGTTCGAAGCGGGCCCGCGGGTGCGGTCCGGCTCAGGTGTCGGATCCTCCGTGGTGCGTGCCACGATCGTCGTGGCGTTGCTCAACTTCGACCAGTTCCCGCGCCTGATCGCCCGCGGGTTCGTGGTGACCGCGGTGCTGCTGGCGGTGCCGTTGATCCTCCACGAGGTCCTTCGTCCGGCCTCCCGGGCCCGCGTCGTGGTGTTCTGGGTTCTGGTGCTCTTCGGAGTGCTCGCGTTGCCGGGGATCACCCGCTCACCGGAATCTGAGTACGGCCAGCAGAAGTTCTTCCTGCTGGTGACCCTGACGATGGCCGCCGCCCTGGCGGTCGCGGTGCTGCGCGGACCGCGGGACGTCGAGATGTTCGCCGTAGTGTTCGTCGTGTCGGGCCTGGTGCTCGCGGTCGCGGCCCTGACGGGGGACTCGGAGGGCGGGCGGGCGAGTGGGTTCGGCTCCAATCCGATCTGGCTGGCCCGAGCTGTCGGGGCCGCGCTCGTGGCCCTCACCTGGCTCTACCTGCGCAGGCGTCTGTCGGCCTGGCCGACGGCTCTCCTGGCCGTGATACTCCTCCTCGGTCTGATCGCGACCGGCTCCCGGGGGCCGCTGCTGGCCACCGTCGTAGCCATGTTCTTCCTCGTCCTGGCCGGACTGCGGCTGAAGATCCGGCAGGTTCGCCGTGAGTGGGTCGGCCTGACCCTGATGGGTGCCCTGGTGCTGGTCGTCGCCGCCTTGCCCTCACTGCTGCCGCCTCGGGTGTACGCACTCGTGGTCGACCCGAGCGAGGAGCTGTTCGGTAGCGCGCGCGCAGGCATGCGCGAGGCCACCACGCCGATCATCGCCGAGAACCCGGGCGGAATCGGCTACGGCAACTGGGGTGACTACTCCGGCATGGCCGTCTACAGGTATCCGCACAACCTCTGGCTCGAACTACCGGCCGAGGCGGGGTGGCTGGTGGGAGGCGTCTTCGTCCTGGCCGTCCTCGCCGTGGCGTTCGGACTCTGGGTCGTCAGCCGACGTGAGCCCGCAGCAGGGCTCGTCCTCGGCCTGCTCGCGTTCTACGCGGTGGCGGTGTCGACCTCCGGCGACATCAACGGGGATCGACCGCTCTTCGTCGTGCTGGCTCTCGGCGTGCTCCTGCTCGCCGGAGCGCGAGCACGGGCCGCCGGGGGGCGGCCGGGCATGGTCGGTGCCCGGCGGCAGGCCCGTGCCGAGGCATGGGGGCCGACATCCCCGTCCCGCCCCCCGAGCGGGCGCGGGCTCTGGGAACACGCCGGCCGGGCGCGGGCTCTCGGTTGACCTGGCGCCGTTCCCGGTTGCCCGCCATGTCGGGGGCCCGGCGCGGCGTGCTCAGCATCGCCGCCGGGTCGGCGGGCGGCCAGGTGCTGGCGCTGGCGGCCGCTCCGCTTCTGGCCAGGATCTACCGTCCGGCCGATTTCGGTCTCTTCGCCGTGGTCTCCGCGTTGGCGGTGACCATCGGCACGGTGGCCGCGCTCCGGTGGGAGATGGCGATCCCGATTCCCGAGCGGGAGAGTGACGCCCGTGCGTTGGTGACCCTGGGCCTCGCTGCGGCCTGCGGGACGGGCGCCGTCGGGGCGCTGCTGGTGCTGCTCCTGCGTGACGAGGTGGCTCGGTGGTTCGACCAGCCCGATCTTGCGCCCTGGCTGTGGGTGGTTCCGCCCACCGCCGCGGCGATGGGCACGGTTCTGGTACTCAACCAGTTCGCCGTGCGACACCGCCGATACGGCATGATTGGTCGGCGCAACCTGTTCCAGGCCGTGGGCGTCGTAGCCATGCAGCTCGTGGCCGGCGTGGCGGGTCTGGCGTCCGGCGGCTTGGCGCTCGGGTTCGGGTTCGGGCAGGTGGTTGCCGCCGGGGTCCTGCTCCGGGGCGCGCGCCGGCGCGGCGCGGCGCCGGGCGGCGCGCGGTTCCGGGGCCTTGCGGCCGTGGCCCGGAGATACCGCCGGTTCCCCTTTCTCATGGCGCCGTCCGGACTTCTCAACATCCTGGGTACTCAACTGCCGGTTCTGCTCATCGCCTCCTGGTACGGCAGCACGGTTGCCGGCTGGCTGGGCCTGACCCAGCGGGTGATCGCGATGCCGATCGCGCTGGTGTCCTCCGCCGTCGCCCAGGTCTACCTGGCCGAGATCGCGAGGGCCGCCCGGGAGCGTGCCGCGGACGGGCGGCGGATCTTCATCGGCGCGACGCGGAGACTGGCACTGATCGCTGTGCCCGGTGCGGTTGCCGTCGTGCTCGCCGCGCCGTCGGCGTTCTCCCTGATCTTCGGGCCCCAGTGGCACAGCAGCGCCGACTACGCACAGGCGCTGGCCGTCTTCATGGCGGCTCAGTTCGTCGCGTCACCGCTCTCCCAGACGCTGGTCGTGTTCGAACGTCAAGGTCTCCAACTCGCCTGGGACGCGGGCCGTGTCCTGGTGATCGCGGGCGCTGTCTCCGCCGTGGCGCTGGCCGACGGATCCGCGCTGATCGCCGTCTGGGCGTTCGGTCTCTCCGGAGCTGTCACGTACGGCGTCGGCTGGCTCATGTCGTTGCGTGTGGTGACGGTGGCGAGCCGAGCCGCGAGACGTGCCGCCTCGTCCCCCCGACTCGTTCCACAGAGCTGATGGAGGGCGGGACGGCCCTATTTGAACCTTTTGCGCATCTCGACTCTGTGCGGCGTCGTTGATGCATGTGTCAGGTCAGGAAAAGGAGTGTGCCCAGATGCAGGGCTCGTACCACGGGCGGCCGGGGTGCCGGCCATGACCGATCGAGAACGGAAATCGGAGTCAGCGTTGCGCTTGCTGATCGTCTCCTACTACTTTCCGCCGGCGGAGTCGGTCGGTGCCCGCCGGCCTGGTGCCCTCGCCGCCTTCGCGCTCCAGCAGGGCTGGGACGTCCGTGTGCTGACCACCGTCGCCGCCGGGCAGGGGGACGAGCCCACCCTGGTGCCCGAGGACCGCGTGATCCGCGCCGAGCCGTCGCCCCAGCTTCCCCGGGTCAGGCGGATCGAGGCCGTGCCGGCCGACGGCGAAGTCGCCCGGCCGGTGCCGCGACTGACCAGGCTGAGGGCGAAGGCCAACCGTTCGCTCGTCCGTGCCGGCCTGGAGTTGCTCGTCCCCGACCCACAGCTCAACTGGGTCCGGCCGGCCATCCGTGCGTTCCGCCGATCGGCCGGAGACTGGCGTCCCGATGTCGTCCTGGTGTCGGCACCGCCGTTCTCCGGTTTCCTGGTGGCGGCCGCGATCGCCAACCGGCTCCGGGTGCCATGGGTCGCGGACTACCGCGACCTCTGGTCCGTGGGTAACGAGTACTGGGTGCGTTCGGCACCGCGACGGGCGGTGGACGAGAAGCTGGAGCGCCGCCTCCTGCGGTCGGTGACGGCCTGTGTGACAGTGTCGGAGCCGTTGGCGGAGACGGTCCGCCGTACGTTCGGGGTGGACACGCATGTGGTCATGAACGGCATCGACCGGCGGCCCCCGCCTGCCGGATCGGTCGACGCCGCTCCTGTCGGCGGCGGCCGGGCGACTCTCACACTGGCACACACCGGATACGTCTACCCAGGACGTCGGGATCCTGGCCCTCTGCTGGAGGCGATCGCGCTGCTGGGCGACGACGCCAGCCGGGTGCACGTGACGTTTGCCGGCGAGGACCACGGGATCGTCGATGTCGCGGCCGGACGGGCCGGCGTGCGTGAGTCGGTCACCAACCTCGGTTACGTCCCGCCGGAGAAGTCATGGCGGATCCAGGCTGACGCTGATGCGCTCGTCCTGCTCATGTGGAACGACCCGCGGGACGCCGGCACGGTGACCGGCAAGATATTCGACTACCTCCAGGCCCGGCGCCCCATCCTCCTCCTCGGGTACGAGGGCGGGGTGGCGGCGAAACTCCTGCGGGACAGGGGTGCCGGGGTGGTGTGCAACGACCCCGCTGCGATCGCGGCACGGCTGCGGGAGTGGCTCGCCGTGAAGGAGCGGACCGGACGACTGCCGGCGGTGCCGGCCGCCGCGATGGACGGCCTGTTCCGCGAGGACCAGCTCGGCTCTTACCTGGACATCCTCCGCGACGCCGCCGGGAGGGCGCACCACACGCGCCGCCCGCGGTCTCGCTGAGCCCACCCCGCCACCGATCGATCCCCGTGCCCTCACGGCGCGGGGATCGATCGTGTGCTCGTCGTCCGCCGCGGCCGAGAGAAGGGATCCGGTACGTGGACCGTGCCGCCGTGCGAAGGGCTGAGGGTCGATGCGGTGCCTCAGCGGACGCCGGTGAGGCGTCGTTCCTGGTCGAGGTCGAGCATCTGCGCCGACGGGTCTACCGCCACGCCGGAGGCGCGCAGGACCTTGCCCGCGGTCCGCGCGAGGATGCGCAGGTCGAGCCAGAGAGACCAGCCGAGAACGTAGCGGACGTCGAGTTCCAAGCGGTCGGTCCAGGCCAGGTCGTTGCGGCCGTTGACCTGCGCGAGCCCGGTGATGCCCGGCCGCACCTCGAAACGCTTGCGCTCCCGGTCGGTGTACCACGGGTCGTAGCGCAGCAGCAGCGGTCGGGGACCGACCAGGCTGAGGTCGCCGCGGAGCACGTTGACCATCTGCGGCAGCTCGTCGATGCTCAACCGCCGCAGGGTCCGGCCGATGCCCCGGCAGCGGACCCCGTCGGGCAGCAGCCGGCCCTCCGCGTCGCGGTCGTCGGACATCGTCCTGAGCTTGAGAACCCGGATGCGGCGCTCGTACCGGCCGGTGCGTTCCTGGCGGAAGAAGACCGGGCTGCCGAACTGGGCCAGGACGAGCAGCGCGGCGACCGCCACCACCGGCGCGGTCACCACGAGCACGACGAGCGCCACCGTGATGTCGATGAGCCGCTTGAGCCGCAGCTCGATCGACCGCCGCGCGGGGCTCACCGGGAGTGCACCTTCCCGGCGGCCGGCGGCGCGTACTCCCCGGGCGGTCCGCCGACGCCCGCGGCGTGCTCGACGACCTCGGCCATCCGCACCGCCGAGATCCGGTTGTCGAAGTGCCGGTGCGACCGCTCGCGGGCGCGTAACCCGCGCTCGGCGAGACGCCCGGACCGGAACTCCGTGTACGCGTGCTCGATGGCCTCCGCCAGGGCGGCCGGATCGTCCCGGGGGACCACCCACCCGCAGCTCTCGTCCACCGTCTCCGGCAGCCCGCCAGCGTCACTGACGACGCTGGGCACGTCCAGCAGCGCCGCCTCGGGCGGTGCGCCGTGCCCCTCGCTCAGCGACGGGCTCACGCTGAGGTCCGCCGCCCGGTAGTAGGGCCGCACGTCGTCGGCGGTGTCGATCCAGCGGACGGAGTGGTCGTCGGCGACCCCGAACCGGCGGATCAGCTCCTGCCGGTGCTCCTCGCCGGCCTGGTCCGAGCCGCCCCCGACGAGCATCAGCACCGCCTCGGGGTGCCGGGACCGGATCTCCTGCCACGCCGCGAGCAGGACGTCGTGGCCCTTGAACGCGCGGTCCCGGTGCGCGGCGAGCTTCCGCGGTGGATATACGTACGCCACCATGATCACGACGAACTGGTCCGGGCTCAGCCCGAGATCCGCCCGGCACTTCGCCCGGGCCTCCGCCCGCGTCGCCGCCGTGTCGTCCGGCAGGTCGGCGGTCGCCCAGGCCAGGTTGAGCCCGCTGGTCACGGCCGGCCGGCGCGACGCCGGCACGCCCAACTCGCCGTAGAGGCGGGAGGTGTAGCGGGTGCCGCAGATGATCGTGCGGTCCAGCCGCCAGAGCAGCCGCTCGACCACCCGGACCGCCCGTGACTCCAGGAACGCGGGGCCGGCGACGAACTGCACCCGGGCCAGGGGCAGGCCGACGGTCGCGAGCCGCGCGCCCAGCGTGGCCGCGTACAGGTGGTGGTAGAGCACCTGGGGCCGCAGGCGGCGGACGAGGCGGCGCAGCCGCCACAGCTCGGACAGCGTGGTGAGGCTGGGCCGGAAGCGGAACGAGAACGGCGACGCCACCGTACGGATCCCGGCCTCGGCCAGGCGGGCGTTCAGCCGGCCGCCGGGCGGGCAGATCACCACCACCTCGTGGCCGCGATCCCGCAGGGCGCACGCCTGCGGGATGGTCCAGAGTCCGCCGTAGTTCGTCTTGACGATGACGGCGACGCGCAGTGCCGGTCGGCCGGTCGGGTCGTGGGCGGCAGCACCGGACCGGGGAGCAGGCTTCACGGGTTCGCCTCCGAGCGTTCGGACCCTCGTCACGAGTGATACGAGGCTTATAGTCGCTTTGGCGTTAAGAACGATGCTCGCGGCATTTAGTAACCAAAGCTCCTATTTTTCGTTGCTCCTGCCGAGAGGCGCGCGACCGGTAGGAGCAGATGTGGAATTCGTCGTCACGGAGGGTGCCGGTTCCGTGGGGTCCAACCTGACGTGTGCTCTCAGGGAAACGGGCTCGGCCGGCGGGATCGTCGTGCCGGACGGTCCGCCCACCTGCGGTACCGGCACGGCGTCGCAGGCACGGGAGAGCTTGCGGACGGCCGCGGCCGGCGAGGCGGGGGGTGCGGCATGCACGCGGTGATCATGGCCGGTGGTCGGGGGACGCGGCTTCGTCCGTACACCACAGCGCTGCCGAAGCCGCTGGTGCCCATCGGTGACAGCTACGCGATCCTGGAGATCGTCCTGCACCAGCTCGCGGCGGCCGGGTTCAGCGGCGTCACGCTCGCGGTCAACCACCTCGGGTCGCTGATCCGCGCCTTCGTGGGAGACGGCCGGCGGTTCGGACTGCGGGTCGACTACACCGAGGAACGGGTGCCGCTGTCGACCGTCGGCCCGCTGTTCGGGCTCCGTGACCGCCTGCCCGAGCACTTCCTGGTCATGAACGGCGACATCCTCACCGACCTCGACTACGGCGACCTGCTGCGGACCCACGCCGCCGGCGGCGCGCCGCTCACAGTGGCGACCTTCCGCCGTCAGGTCAAGGTGGACTTCGGGGTGCTCGCCGTGTCTGACGGCCGGGTGATCGAGTTCGCCGAGAAGCCCACCCTCGACTATCGGGTGAGCATGGGGGTCTACGGCCTGGCGGCCAAGACCGTGGCGTCCTACCCCGCCGGCATGCCGCTCGGCTTCGACCAGCTCATGACGAGTCTCATCGAGCAGGGGCAGTACCCGGCCGACTACCCCTTCGGCGGCTACTGGCTGGACATCGGCCGTCCTGAGGACTACGACGAGGCCAACCGAACCTTCGAGGCACAGCGGGACATCCTCCTGCCCGCCGGCCTCCGGGAGACGCTGTGACGAGCGTTCTGCTCTTCGGCGCCAACGGCTTCGTCGGCCGTCACGTCCATGCTGCCCTCGCCGGCGAACACGACGTCGTCTCTCCCCGTCGCGCCGAGTGTGACCTGCTCACGGCCACGGTGGGTGAGCTGGGCGCGCTGATCGGGGCGCACCGGCCCGTGGCGGTGGTGAACTGCACCGGCCTGCTCTCCGGAACCGATCACGACATGGTCGCGGCCCACACCCTCGTCACCGCCAAGCTCGTCGAGGCCGTGGCGGCCGCCGCGCCCCAGGCCCGGCTGATCCGGCTCGGCAGCGCCGGCGAGTACGGGATCGTTCCCGACGGCATTGCGGTGCCAGAGACCTGGCCGGGCGCGCCCGTGAGTGCGTACGGACTGAGTCACCTGGCCGCCACCCGGCTGATGGAGCTCGCCGTCGCGGCGAACCGCCTGGACGGTGTCGTACTACGGGTGTTCAACCCCATCGGTGCCGGTCTGTCGCGGGACAACGTGCTGGGCCGGGCGGTACGTCTGCTGCGGGCCGGACTGGCACGCGGCGTCCCGGAGATCGTCCTGGGGCCGCTCGGCGCGTACCGGGACTTCGTGGACGTCCGGGACGTCGCTCGCGCCGTGGCCACCGTCGTGGCGGCACCGAAGACGCCGCATCCCGTCCTCAACGTCGGTGCCGGCCGGGCGGTGCAGGTGCGCACGGTGATCAGGGAACTGGCTGCGGTGGCGGGCTTCACCGGCGGGATCGCGGAGGCGGCACCCGCCGAGGACGGCCACCGCTCCGCGGGCGTGACGTGGATGTGTGCGGACATCTCGCAAGTCCGGCGGCTCGGTTGGAGTCCTGCCTACGAAGTGACAGACACGGTGAAGGCCATCTGGGCGGAGGCGTCCGACCTTGACCGGACCGCACTGCCGAAGGAGTAGAGGTTGTATCAGCGGATAGGGGTTGTCGGACTCGGGTACGTCGGCGTGACGCTGGCTGCCGCACTGGCCGCGAAGGGGTACGAGGTCCACGGCGTGGACACCCAGCCCCAGGTTCGGGAGTCCCTGCGCGCCGGGCGGGTCCATGTGTTCGAGCCGGGTATCGAGGAGGTGTTCGCGGCGCACGTCGGGCGGTCCCTGCTCATAGAGGAGGAATTGCCGAGCGACCTCGACGCCGTTGTCCTGTGCGTCTCGACCCCGGTCGACGAGACCACCCGCCGTGGCCGCTTGGAGCACCTCGCCGCCGCGGCCGAGGCGGTCGCCCGGCGCTGCCGGCCGGAAACCCTGGTGGTGGTCCGGAGCACGGTGCCCGTCGGCGTCAGCCGGCGTGTCGTACTGCCGCCACTGGCCCGGGCGTGGGGCCAGGTGCGCCTCGTCATGGCCCCGGAACGCACCATCCAGGGACAGGCCCTGCGTGAGCTGGTCGATCTGCCGCAGGTGGTCGGTGGGCTGGACGCCGCCAGCCTCGAGGCGGGGCTGGCGTTCTTCGGCGGCCTCGCCCGGGAGTTGGTCCCGGTCTCCAGCCTGGAGGCGGCGGAGCTGGTGAAACTGGCGAACAACTGCCACACCGACCTGATCTACTCGTTCGGCAACGAGCTCGCGCTCGTCGCGGAGAACCACCAGCTGGACCCCCTGGAGGTGATCCGGGCGGCGAACCTGAACTATCCGCGTCCGGACCTCAGCAAGCCCGGGTATGTCGGTGGGGGCTGCCTGTCCAAAGATCCGTACCTGATGGTCGAGAGCGCGGGGCAGCGGACGCCGCTCCTGGTCAACGCGGCCCGGCAGCTCAACGAGGACCTGCCGGTCCACGTCGCCGAGAACGTGGTCGAGCTGATCCGGCAGACGTGCCCCCGGCTCGCGGGAGCCCGGCTGGCCGTGCTCGGGTGGGCGTACAAGGGATGGCCGCCCACCGATGACATGCGGGGTACGCCGATCGCCACGATGATGCCGATCTTCCGGGCCGCCGGGCTGGAGGTGGTCGGTCACGACCCGATGGTCAGCGGTGACGTCATCCGCCGGTACGGCGGCGAACCGACCAGCCTCGACAAGGCGTTCGGTGAGGCCGATGCGGTGCTGGTCCTCACCGATCATCCCGACTACCGGTCCTTGCCGGTCGGCGCTCTGCTCGCGGGGACGTCCGTCAAGGTGCTGTTCGACTCCTGGCGCGTCCTCGACGAAGGCGAGGTCCGTGCCGCGGGCATCCGGTACGCCGGTATCGGCTATCGGATTCCGAAGGCCGACACCACGGCGGTGACAGCCTGATGCGCGCGCTCGTGCTCGGCGGGGCAGGCTTCGTCGGCCTCCACCTGGTGGAGCGGCTCAGCGCCGAGGGTTGCGAGGTCACTGTCGTCGACGACTTCTCACGCGGTTCCGACGACGAACGGGTGGCGGCTCTGCGCGCCCGTGCCGGGGTCGACGTCGTCTCCGCCGATCTGACGCGGCCCGAGGCCTGGACACGGCTACAGCCCGACGTCGACCAGGTGTATCTGCTGGCCGCCGTGGTGGGCGTGCGGAACGTCGAGGCGGACCCCAGTCGGGTGCTGCGCGTAAACACGCTCACAGTGGCCCATCTCGTGAACTGGCTGCGGCCCGGGCCGAAGGTCTTCTTCAGCTCGACGAGCGAGATCTACGCCGGTGGCGTCGATGCCGGCCTGGTGCCGGTTCCCACACCGGAAGATGTCCCGATCATGGTTGCCGACGTGGCATCTCCCCGGATGTCGTACGCCATCAGCAAGCTCGCTGGCGAGGCCATGCTGCTGCACCACGCCCGTGCCACGGGCGTGCCGGTGGTCATCGGCCGATTCCACAACGTCTACGGGCCCCGGATGGGTGCCGACCACGTCGTTCCGGAAATGGCGCTGCGGGCGATGGAGGGTGAGAACCCGTTCCGGGTGTGGGGGGCCGATCAGTACCGCGCGTTCTGCTACGTCGACGACGCGATCGAGGCGGTCGTGCGACTGATGGGCGCCGCTGTCGAGGGCCCGGAGATCGTGCACATCGGGAACGACAGGGAGCAGACGAACATCGCCGATCTCGCTCGGCTCGTGCTCGACGTGGTGGGCGTCTCGGCCACGCTGCTGCCCATGCCGGCCCCGGACCGATCCGTGCGACGCCGGTGCCCCGATCTGGGCAACCTGCGGCGGCTGACCGGCTTCGAGCCGACCGTCTCCCTCACCGAAGGGGTGAGCCGAACCGTCGACTGGTACCGGGGCTGGCGGCAGACGATCACCATGCCTGGGCAGCCGACGGCAGCACGCGACCGCACACCCGTCTGACTCGACGACAGGAGGCCGGCACTCCGAACGAGTGCCGGCCTCCTGTCGTCATGGCCGGATCATCAGGCCGGCCGGTTCTCGTGCCGGACGGCCTCCGCGGCGGGGGCGGCGGGTTGCGGCAGCCTCGGCCGGCCCGACATGAGACCGCGGGCCGCCCGGTAGAACTCGGTACGCCTCGGGACGAGGCTGTCCTCGGCGAACTCCCGGGCGACCGCGAGGTTGCGCCGCGACGCGGCAACCATTCCCTCCCGGTCCGCCAGGGTGCGACGGAGGACCTTGGCCAGGTCGTCGGCGTCACCGGCGGTGAACAGCATCTCCGGGGGGAGTAGCTCGGGGATGCCGCCGGCCGTGGAGCCGACGGCCGGCAACGCGCGGGCCATGGCCTCGATCAGAGCCCGGGGGAGACCTTCGGTCCGGGACGGCATGACGAAGAGGTCTGCGCTGTCGAGCCGGTGCCGCAGCGCCTCGACGGTGGGAATCCACCCGGCGAACGTGATCCGGTCGCGTACCCCCAGGCGGGTGGCGAGTTCCTCCAGGGCAGGCTGGTAGCGACCGGGACCGACGTGGACGTGCCGTACCGCCGGTGTCGACGGTCCCAACAGGGAGATCGCCTCGATCAGCGTGTCGATGCCCTTGTACAGCTGCTCCAGCGAGCCGACTGACATGAGGGTGACCGATCCGGAGGGCGGCCGGTGAGTGCGGGGCTCCTGCACGTAGGCGGCGGGCGGCAAATTGACCGAACTGATGCCGGTGGAGAGCGCCCCGGGCCGGGTCGGGTACCGGGCCTGCAGCGTCCGGCTCGTCTCGTACGACACCGCCACCGCGGACTCGCACTGCCGCTTGAGGTTGCGGGTGGTCCACGCGCGCAGGAAGGGCCGCAGCGGGTGTTCCACCACTCCGGGGGCGAAGACGGCGTACGGGTCGCCGATGACCTCCATCGCATAGGGAAGACCGCGTCGCATGATGTGCCGGTGCATGTGGGTGGCGATCGTCGACGGCGTCCTCAGCAACACCGCCTCCGCGTCGGCGGCGATCCTGCGGACGGCCCGGTCTATCCGTGGCATCTGCCGTACGTACTGTCGCGGCCCCTGGTAGTAGGGAATGGGCGCCACCGACACCCGGTCACCGTCGACGCGGAGGGCGTTCGGCGGAACCTCCGCCACGTCGCGAGCCCGAGCCACGACCCGCACCTCGTCGAAGGCCTCCAGGTAGCGGCACCAGAGTGCGTAGTCGGTGCCGAAGGTGACCCAGAAGCGGTTGTCCGGGGTGCGGACGTAACGGCATTCCTCGGTGATGGTCAGCCTCACGTGTCAATGTCCTTCCGATGGCTAGTGGTGCGGTGACGCGGACGACCACTGGGCCGTCCCTCGGAGGCCGACTTCTGCCGCCGCCGGCCTCCGGCTCACGGATTGAGCAGGAATCGGCCGATGGTGTCGTCGATCAACTGCGCGTCGGCCTCGGTGGTGGCGGAGCCGCTGGGCAGAGCGAGCCCTTGGGCGAAGAGCCGCTCGGCGGCGCCGGTGACGATGTGCCGTGCGTCCCGGAACACCGGTTGAAGATGCATCGGCTTCCATACCGGTCGGGTCTCGATGCCGTGCCGTGCCAGGTGCGAGGCGAGATCGGAGGCGTGCCAGCCGGCCTCCTGCGGGTCAACCACGATGACCGTCAGCCAGTGGTTGGCGTCGCCGTCGGCGTCGTTGAGCAGGCGCACACCGGGGCTCGCGGCGAAGAGCTTCGCGTATCGCTCCCGGGCCTGGCGGCGCTGGGCGATCATGCGGTCCAGCCGGCGCAACTGCGCCCTGCCCAACGCGGCGAGCAGGTTGCTCAGCCGGTAGTTGTAGCCGACCTCGGTGTGCTCGTAGTGGACGGCCGGCTGGCGCGCCTGGGTCGCGAGGTACCGGCAGCGCGCGACGAGTTCCTGGTCGTCCGAGACGAGCATGCCACCGCCGGACGTGGTGAGTATCTTGTTGCCGTTGAACGAGAAGGCGGCGGCCAGGCCGAACGATCCGGCCGGCTGGCCCGCGTGGGCGGCGCCCAGCGCCTCCGCGGCATCCGCGACGACCGGCACCCCCGCCTCGGCGCAGACCGGCAGCATCGACGTGTAGTCGGCGCAGGCGCCGAACAGGTCGACCGGCACCACGGCGGCTACCTCGGCGCCCTCGGCGCGCAGCCGGCTCAGCGTCTCGGCCAGCAGCGCGACGTCGATGTTGCCCGTGCTCGGATCGCAGTCCACGAAGACCGGCTCCGCCCCGGTGTACGTCACCGCGTTGGCGGTGGCGGCGAAGGTGAGGGTCGGTACCACGACCACCCTGCCCGCCCGGGCGCCGGTGCAGAGCAGCGCGAGGTGCAGCGCCGCCGTGCCGGAGCTGACCGCGACCGCGTGGCGTCTCCCGCTCCGCTGCGCGATCTCCTGTTCGAACGCGTCGAGCTCCGGTCCCGTCGGCGCCACCCAGCCGGACCGCAGTGCCGACAGGAGGTACGACTCCTCCAGGGGGCCGACGTCCGGGGGAGAGAGGAAAATCCGATAGCCCATGACGCTCCAATGCATTTGTGCGGCGTCACCGATGATTCCCCATGAACACCTCCCTCGGGTGATTCTCCCGTCTATTCATATAATTGCTTGTGGAGCCGTAACCGATCCCATCGGAAATCGTTTGTAGGGCAGTCTTCCGCCTTATCCGAATGTCACTCCCGATCGTTTCGCGCCCGGACGGGGAGAGGGATCGCGCCGGTTCGATAGCATCCGCCGGTGCTGCACTTGCGACTGATCGCGCCGTCCGAACGATCGGCGGCCGTGGCCGACCTCCTCGCTGCCGATCCCGGTGTCACCCACCTCGCGGTCCTCCCGGGCGCGGCCCGGCAGCCACCCGGCGACCTGATCCTCTGTGACGTGGTGCGGGAGAGCGCGGACGGGGTGCTGCGCGGCCTTCAGGAGCTGGGTGTCGAGCAGAACGGTGGCGTCTCCGCCACCGACGTGGAGCTGGCCCTGTCCGCAGCGGCCGAGAAGGCCGCCGACACCGTGCCGGGCAGCGGAACCGATGCGGTGGTCTGGGACGAGATCGCCGCGCAGACCGGCGAGCAGACCCAGCTCTCCGGCACCTACCTCGCGCTGATCATCGTCGCCACCGTCATCGCCGGCATCGGCGTCCTCCTGGACCAGCCCATCCTGGTGGTCGGCGCGATGGTGGTCGGCCCGGAGTTCGGGCCGTTGGCCGCTCTGTGCGTGGCCCTGCTGCGGCGCGACGGCCGGACGGTCCGTTCCGCCCTCCGTGCGCTGGTAGTCGGCTTCGTCGTGGCGATGGTGGTCACGGTGCTCAGCACCTGGGCACTGACGGCCGCAGGCCTGGTCGCCCGGGAGATGCTCGTCGCCGAGCGGCCCCTGACCGACTTCATCTGGCGCCCGGATGCGCTCTCCTGGCTGGTCGGCATGCTGGCCGGGATCGCCGGAATGCTCTCACTGACGTCGAAGAAGTCCGGCTCCCTGGTCGGTGTCCTGATCTCCGTCACCACGGTGCCGGCGGCGGCGAACGTCGCGGTCGCGCTCGCCTACGGTGTGTGGCACGAGGCGGCCGGCTCCGCTCTCCAACTCGTGATCAACCTGTGTGCCATCGTGCTCGCCGGTCTGCTCACCCTGGGCGTCCAGCGGTTCTGGTGGGGGCGGTACAGCCACCCGGCCGGAGCGTCCCGGGTGCCCGGCCGCCGTCGCCCGCCGGCCGGCGAGGCATTGCCTCCGACGCCGCAGTCGGATCCACCATCCGAGCGGCGGGACGCCTCCCGCTGACGGTCAGCGGCTGCCGGGCAACGCACACCGGTACTCGGGGAAGAAATCCGGAGACGCCGACCAGGCGGCGTCCCGCCGCGTCCCCTCCTGCTGGTGCGCTTCGCACAGTCGCCGGTACACCGGTTCGTCGAGCACGCGGGTACCGAGGTGGAACGGCACCAGCCCGTGCGGGGCGAAGGCCCGCTTGTACCGGAAGATCCCGTCGTCCGGGGCATACCCGCCGCCGAGGACGAACCGGATCCGGCCCTGGGCGCGTCCCCACCGGCAGATCTCGAACTTGAGCAGGTCGTTCGGGCGTAGGTCGAATGCGGCCTGCTCGGTGCCGCCGAGGTAGGAGTAGAGACTCAGCGCACTCGACAGCACCAGTTCGGTGGAGACGACCCGCCCGTCGTGCAGTGCGTGGAAGAACGCGAACTGGCCGGGCAGTTCGTCGATGATCGTCTGGAAGAAGTCACGCGGGAAGTAGTAGCCGCTCGTCGCCGCCCGCCGGTCCATCGTGCCCTGGTAGATCCGCAGGAAGTCGTCGAGCCGTGCGCCGTCGAGGTCGACCTCGACCGTCACCCCGTTCCGGCGGGCCTTGTTGACGTTCTTGCGCACCTTGTGGTCGAACTCGCGCCACATGTCCTCGTCGCTGGTGCGCAGGTCGCGGACCACGTTGACGAGCTTCTCCCGGACCGGGCCGGGCGAGGGAAGCCGCTCGTCGTCGAAGAGCGTGAGGCGGGTGACCTCGGACACCACGTTGCGGCGGGCGCAGAACACGTCGAAGGACTCCCAGAACCTCTTCGCGTCGAGTTCGTCGGCGCCCTCCTGGAAGGCGCCGCCGTAGCCGTACGGGCTGGTGACGTCGTGATACCGGCCCGGCGGCACGTCCAGGTGCGGTGCGTCGACCGGGCGGAGCAGGAACGGGTAGAGGATGAAACCGCTCCCGGTGCGGGCGTACGCAGCCAACGGCTGGTCCTCCGGGCCCGCGAAGAGCCTGAGGTAGGCCGGATGGGCGAAGACCTCCCGACGGCTCCAGGTCTGGTGGAGGGCGGCCCAGCGCTCGCGGTCCGACGTGCTGCGGGCGTCCAGGATCTCAATTCGCATCGTCGTCACTGATGGTCAAACGACAGTGGGCCGGTGAGGTGTCGACGGCGGCGCGCGTCCGCCGCCGGCTACCCCCAGGAGTCACCGGCGGCGAGCCGTCGCCGCAGCGCGTCACGCAGCGGAACGGACTCGCCGTCGCGACCGCCCTTGCCCAGCACCAGGGGCGGCGGGTCCGGTTGTGGATCCACTCCGAACAGCCGGGCGCGCAGGCTCGCCGGCACGGTGAGCAGATGGAAGCGACCGTCCCGATCCACCGCCCGGGTGTGGGCCCGGTCGATGTACCAGCCGCTGATCCGGGTGCGGTAACGCGCTCGCCCGTCGTAGGAGCGGGCGGAGAGCCGGGTGGTGCGCAGCCCGAGGCGGATCGCCTCGGCGGCGAACGACGCCACCAGTGCCGCCGCCTCGGCCTGGTCCGCGGCGCGCTGCCGGGCCTCGGCCTCGGCGTGTGCCCGCACCGCGCGGCGCTGCCGCTCGCGCCACTGGAGGTCGTCGTCCGCCACGTCGCTTCCCCTGCCTCTCAGGCCAGGCCGGCGCGGCGCAGGGCCTCCGCCATGGCGTCGTTCACCGGCGCCGCCGCTCCGCCACCTCGTCCCTGCCGCTGCGACTGACCACCGCGCGAGCCGCCCCGTTCGCCCTGGCCGCCACGCCGGGCGCCGGCGTCGCCGCGCTGCCCGCCGCGGTCACCCCGCTGCCCGCCGCCGTCACCGCGCTGCCCGCCACCGCGCCGGCCGCCGCGCTCCTCGCCGCCCGGACCCCCGGCTGCGGGACGGCCACCGGCCGGCGCCTCGTCGTCGAGCCGCAGCGTCAACGAGATCCGCTTGCGCGGCACGTCCACGTCCAGCACCCGCACCTTGACCACGTCGCCGGACTTCACCACGTCGCGCGGGTCCTTGACGAAGGTGTGCGACATGGCCGAGACGTGCACCAGGCCGTCCTGGTGCACGCCCACGTCGACGAACGCGCCGAACGCGGCCACGTTCGTCACCACGCCCTCCAGCACCATGCCCGGCGTCAGGTCGCTGATCTTCTCCACGCCCTCGACGAACGTCGCCGTGCGGAACTCCGGGCGCGGGTCACGGCCGGGCTTCTCCAGTTCGGCCAGGATGTCGGTGACGGTGGGCAGGCCGAACGTGTCGTCGACGAAGTCGGTCGCGCGCAGGCCGCGCAGGATGGCCGACCGGCCGATCAGCGCGCGCAGATCCTGCCCCGTGGAGGAGAGGATGCGGCGCACCACCGGGTACGCCTCGGGGTGCACGCTGGAGGAGTCGAGCGGGTCGTCGCCGCCGGGGATGCGCAGGAAGCCGGCGCACTGCTCGAACGCCTTCGGCCCGAGCCGCGGCACCTTCTTCAGCTCCGCCCGGGTGCGGAACGGCCCGTTGGCGTCGCGGTGCAGCACGATGTTCTCGGCCAGCCCGGCGCCGATGCCGGAGACCCGGGTGAGCAGCGGCGCGGAGGCGGTGTTGACGTCCACGCCGACCGCGTTGACGCAGTCCTCGACCACCGCGTCGAGCGAGCGGGACAGCTTCACCTCGGACAGGTCGTGCTGGTACTGCCCGACGCCGATCGACCGCGGGTCGATCTTCACCAGCTCGGCCAGCGGGTCCTGGAGGCGGCGGGCGATCGACACCGCGCCGCGCAGCGAGACGTCCAGGCCGGGCAGCTCCTGCGAGGCGTACGCGGAGGCGGAGTAGACCGACGCTCCGGCCTCGGAGACCACCACCTTTGTCAGGTTCAGCTCCGGGTGCCGCTTGATCAGGTCGCCGGCCAGCTTGTCGGTCTCCCGGCTGGCGGTGCCGTTGCCGATCGCGACCAGCTCGACGCCGTGCGCGGCGGCGAGCGTGGCGAGCGTGTGCAGCGAGGCGTCCCACTGCCGGCGCGGCTCGTGCGGGTAGATCGTGTCGGTGGCGACCACCTTGCCGGTGGCGTCGACCACCGCCACCTTCACGCCGGTACGCAGGCCCGGGTCGAGGCCCATCGTCGCCCGCGTCCCGGCCGGCGCGGCCAGCAGCAGGTCACGCAGGTTGGTGGCGAAGACCCGCACGGCCTCCTCCTCGGCCGCCTGCCACAGCCGCATCCGCAGGTCCGCGCCCAGGTGGATCAGGATCCGGGTACGCCAGGCCCAGCGCACCGTGTCGGCCAGCCACCGGTCGGCCGGGCGTCCCTGGTCGCTGATGCCGAAGCGTCCCGCCACGGCGGCCTCGTAGCGGCTCGGCCCGGTGGCCGCGTCGGCGTCGCCATCGGCCTCCGGGTCCATGGTCAGCTCCAGCACGCCCTCCTTCTCGCCCCGGAACATGGCGAGGATGCGGTGCGAGGGCAGCTTCGGGTACGGCTCGGCGAAGTCGAAGTAGTCGGCGAACTTCGCGCCCGCGGTCTCCTGGCCGTCGCGTACCCGGGAGACCAGCCGGCCCCGCGACCACATCTGCTCGCGCAGTGTGCCGATCAGGTCGGCGTCCTCGGCGAAACGCTCGATCAGGATGGCCCGCGCCCCGTCCAGGGCGGCAGCGGCGTCCGCGACGCCCTTGTCCGGGTCGACGAACCCGGCGGCGACCGTCTTCGGGTCCTGGGCCGGATCGGCCAGGAGCGTGTCCGCGAGCGGCTCCAGCCCGGCCTCGCGGGCGATCTGCGCGCGGGTACGCCGCTTCGGCTTGTAGGGCAGGTAGATGTCCTCCAGGCGGGACTTGGAGTCGGCGGCGAGGATTTGCGCCTCCAGCGCCTCGTCCAGCTTGCCCTGGCTCCGGATCGACTCCAGCACCGCCGCGCGCCGCTCGTCCAGCTCGCGCAGGTAGCGCAGCCGCTCCTCCAGCGTGCGCAGCTGCGCGTCGTCGAGCAGGCCGGTGGCCTCCTTGCGGTAGCGGGCGATGAACGGCACTGTGGCGCCGCCGTCGAGCAGCTCGACTGCTGCCCGCACCTGCCGTTCGGCGACGCCGAGTTCCTCGGCGATCCGCTGGTGCACAGACTGGGTCACGATTGTCATCCGCCTTCTCGGGTGGTTTCCGCCCTGCATTGTGCCGTTCGCCTCCGACCGCCTGTGCCCGGCCCGCCGCCGGCTGCGCTAGCGTGGCGATCATGGAGGCACCTGCGGATCCGCGGGCCCGGCGGCTGTTCGGTGGCAGCGCCCGGGCGCTCGGCGACCTGGCCGCCGGCCCGTTCCGGGCCGACCGGGACCGGATCGTCGGGTCGCCGTTCTTCGCCCGGCTGGGCGGCGTGACCCAGGTGATCAGCCCGGGCGGGTCCGGGCTGCTCGTGCACAACCGGCTCACCCACAGCCTGAAGGTGGCCCAGGTGGCCCGGGCGATAGCGGAGCGGCTGAACGCCGACCCGACCCACCGGGACCTGCTGGAGAAGCTCGGCGGCTGCGACCCGGAGGTGGTGGAGGCCGCCGCGCTCGCGCACGACCTCGGGCACCCGCCGTTCGGGCACCTGGGGGAGCGCGTGCTCGACCGGCTGGCCCGGCAGCGCCTCGGGCTGCCCGACGGCTTCGAGGGCAACGCCCAGTCGTACCGGATCGTCACCAGCACCGAGATCCGCGGCGCGGCGACCACCGGGCTGGACCTGACCGCGGCGGTCCGGGCGGCCATGCTGAAGTACCCGTGGACCCGGCTGGACCATCCCGACCCGCACCCGCGTCACCTGGACCCGGCGCCCCGGGGCGCGGCGGCGCCGCCGGAGGATCCGCAGAGCGGGTCGGTGAAGTTCGGCGCGTACCGCACCGAGCTGGACGACCTGCGGCAGGCGCGGGAGCCGTTCGCCGGGCGGATCCCGGACTGGCAGCAGACCCCCGAGGCGTCGGTGATGGACACCGCCGACGACATCGCGTACGCGATCCACGATGTGGAGGACTTCTACCGCGTCGGGGTGCTCCAGCAGGGCGCGGTGGCGGCCGAGCTGATGGCCTGGCAGCGCGAGTGCGGGCACCTGCGGTCGATCACCGCGTCGGCGCTGGAGGGGGCGGGCCGGCGGCCCGGCGCGGCGATCGAGCGGCTGCGCCGGCAACTGCACCGCAAGGACGGCTGGATCGCCGACGACGAGGCGTTCGCCGCCGCTGTCGAGCACGTCCGCGAGGAGCTGGTGGAGGGGCTGCTGGCGCTGCCGTTCGACGGCTCGATCGAGGCGGAGCAGTACGTGGCCCGGTTCTCGGCCCGCTGGTCCACCCGCTTCGTGGACGCCATCACCGTGACGCCGGATCCGGGGGTCCGCTCCGGGTACGTGCTGTTGGCGAAGCCGCAGTGGCACGAGGTGCAGGTGCTCAAGTTCGTGCACCACCGGTTCGTGCTGGCCCGCCCGGACCTGGCCCTGCACCAGCGCGGCCAGGCCCGGCTGCTGGGCACGCTGGTGGAGGCGCTCTGGGAGTGGCTGCTGGACCCGGACGAGGAGTCCCGGCTGCCGCGCCGGCTGCACGACCTGGTGGAGCTGGCCGAGGCGGAGCTGCACCCGCGTACCCCGGACCGGATCGGACGGGCCCGGGGCCGGGCGATCATCGACTTCGTCGCGCAGCTCACCGACGGTCAGGCGGTGGCGATGCTGGACGCGTTGTCGGGCCGCTCGGGCGCGCTGTGGACGGACGCCTTCGTGCTCTGATCCCGCTCGGAGCACGAAGGCGGCGGCGCCACCCGGGGACCGAGCCGGGTCAGGCGACCGACTGCCACCACCCGTCCACCGCCGGCGGCTCGTCCACCACCACCCGCTCGCCGGGACGCGGCACCGCGAGCCGGACGTCCCGCGCCTTCGCCTCGGCCCAGAGCCGGTCCACCGGCTCGGACCAGTCGTGCAGCGCCAGGTTGAACGTGCCCCAGTGCACCGGCACCAGCAGTCCGCCCCGGACGTCGAGGTGCGCGGCCACCGCCTCCTCCGGGAACATGTGGATGTGCGGCCACGCCCGGTCGTACGCGCCGATCTGCATGAGCGTCACGTCGAACGGGCCGTGTTCGGCGCCGATCTCGGCGTACCCGTCGAAGTAGCCGGAGTCGCCGGTGTAGAAGACCTTCCGGTGCGTCCCGGTGATGGTCCAGGAACTCCAGAGCGTGCCGTCGCGGCGCAGCCCGCGCCCGGAGAAGTGCTGCGCGGCGGTCGCGGTGAGCGTCAGCCCGCCGACCCGGTGGCTCTCCGACCAGTCCAGTTCGACGATGCGGTGCTCGGGTACGCCCCAGCGGGCCAGGTGGGCGCCGACGCCGAGCGGCACAACGAACGGCGCGGACTGGAGGTCGGCCAGCGTGCGGACGGTCTCCATGTCCAGGTGGTCGTAGTGGTCGTGCGAGATCAGCACCGCGTCGAGCGGGGGCAGCTCGGTCAGGCGTACCGGCGGCTCGTGGATGCGCCGCGGGCCGACCAGTCCGGACGGGGAGCACCTGTCGCTCCACACCGGGTCGAGCAGCACCCGGCGCCCCTCGATCTCGACGAGCGTGGAGGCGTGGCCGTACCAGATGACGTTCAGCTCGCGGGCCGGGTCGGCGGCCGGCGCGGCGCCGGGGCGCAGCAGCGGCACCGGGCTGCCCGGCCGCCGCCTCTGCTTGCCGAAGATCAGCTCCCGGACGAGGTTGCGGCCCGGGTCGGCGACCATCGTGGCGCTGGCGCCGGCCGGGTTGTGGAACGTGCCGTCGTGGAAGCGCGGTGACCGGGCCGCCCGGTCCGCCCGGGCGCCGGTGAGCCGGCCGCCGAGCTGGGCGGGCACGTCCCGCGCCACCCAGGCCAGGCCGGCGACGGCGGCCAGCCCGGCGAGCTTCCACACCCGCCCGCCGCGTGTCCGGTCCGGTTCCCGCCCCGTTGGTTGCCGCATGCTCGTCCCTCCGCCGTGTCCCGTCGTACACGGTAACCACCCTCGTCGCGGTCCGTCCGCGCGACAGCCCACCCGCACGAGGGTCCGCCCGCGCGACAGCCCACCCGCACGAGGGTCCGCCCGCGTGACAGCCCACCGGACGGTCCGCGGCGGCGGTCAGGGCAGCCGGCGGCGTACCGCGGACGCCACTGTCGCCGCGCGCCCGCCGACGGCTCGGACGACCTGGGACGCGTCGGGCACCCATCCGCCCCGGACCGCCTCGCCGGCCGGGTTGGGCGTGAACACGATGCCCTGGTGCGCGGCGACCGGCTGCCGGGTCAGTCCGGCCAGGCGCATCAGCGGCCCGACCAGCACGTCGTACACGCCGGGCAGGACGGTGAAGCCGAAGCGCATGATCACGTTGAGCCGTCCCACCGACACCTCCCGGCGTGGCCGGTCGAGGCAGTGCGCGATGGCGCGTGCCACCCGCTCGGGGGAGGCGATCGGGGGCGGTGGCCGGCCGATCCGGCCCAGGTAGTTGGCCGCCTGCCGGTAGACGGGCGTGTCGACGCTGCCCGGGTTGACCAGGCAGATCGCGATGCCGGGCGTCTCCCGCGCCTCCTGCTGGAGCGTGCGGGTGAGTCCTTGCAGGCCCCACTTGGCGGCCACGTATCCGCTCATGTAGGGCGCGGTGATGTGCCCGAGCACCGAGCCGGTGAGCACGAGCGTGCCGCCGCCGGCGTCCCGGAACCGGCGCAGCGCCTCCCGGGCCACAGCGGCGGCGGCCAGCAGGTCGGTGCGGACGACCTGCTCGAACACCTCGGCCGGGGTCTCGTCGAAGCGGCCGTAGGCCATCACCGCGGCGGTGTGCACCCAGGCGTCGACGCGGCCGTACTCGGCCCGTGCCGCGTCGGCCAGCGCGGCCACCGCGCCGGGCTCGGTCACGTCCATCGGTACGGCGATCGCCGTCGCGCCCGCCGCCCGGCACTCGTCGCGTACCTCGTCGAGCGTGGCGGGGGAGCGGGCCGCGAGGACCAGCCGGTCCCCGCGGCCCGCCAGCTCCCTGGCGGTCGCCCGGCCGATCCCGCTGGTCGCGCCGGTGACGACCACCGTGCGGGTCACGGTGCGAGCACGACCTTGACGCAGCCGTCCTCCTTCTTCTGGAACATCTCGTACGCGCGCGGCGCGTCGGTCAGCGGCAGCCGGTGGGTCCGCAGGTCCTCCACGCCCAGCGGGTCGTCGTCGCGCTCCAGCAGCGGGATGATCTCGTCGACCCAGCGCCGCACGTGGCACTGGCCCATGCGCAGCTGGATGCCCCGGTCGAACATCTCCATCAGCGGCATCGGGTCCTGCTCGCCGCCGTACACGCCGGAGATCGACACGGTGCCGCCGCGCCGCACGGCCTTGAGCGCGGCGTGCAGCACCACGAGCCGGTCCACGCCGGCCTTGTCGGTCATCGCCTGGGCCAGCTTGTCCGGCAGCAGCCCGGCGGCGGTCTGGGCCATCTTGCCCAGCGGCGCGCCGTGCGCCTCCATGCCGACCGCGTCGATCACCGCGTCCGGGCCGCGCCCGTCGACCAGGTCGATGAGCGTGCCGGGCACGTCGTCGAGCTGGCTGACGTCGAGCACCTCGATGCCGTGGCGGCGGGCCATCTCCAGCCGCTCGGGCACCAGGTCCAGCCCGATCACGCGGCCGGCGCCCAGGTGGCGGCCGATCCGGGCGCTGAACTGCCCGACCGGGCCGAGCCCGAACACGGCGAGCGTGCCGCCGGGCGGGGTGTCCGCGTACTTGACCGCCTGCCAGGCCGTGGGCAGGATGTCGGACAGGTAGAGCCAGCGCTCGTCCGGGCCGCTGTCCGGGATCGTGATCGGCCCGAACTGGGCCTGCGGGACGCGCAGGTACTCCGCCTGGCCGCCGGGGATCGAGCCGTACAGCGAGGTGTAGCCGAACAGGGACGCGCCCTTGCCCTGGCTGGTCACCTGCGTGGTCTCGCACTGCGCGTAGAGCTGCCGCTCGCACATCCAGCACGAGCCGCAGGAGATGTTGAACGGGATGACCACGCGGTCACCCTTCTTGAGCCGGGTCACGCCGGACCCGACCTCCTCGACGATGCCCATCGGCTCGTGCCCGAGGATGTCGCCGGGCTTCAGGTACGGCCCGAGCACCTCGTACAGGTGCAGGTCGGAACCGCAGATGGCGGTCGAGGTGATCCGGACGATCGCGTCGGTCGGCTCCTCGATCCGGGGGTCCGGGACGTCCTCGACGCGAACGTCCCGCTTACCGTGCCAGGTCAGTGCCTTCATGCCTGTCTGTCCCCTCTCCGGTGCCGTCCATCGGACTGCTACCCGGCAGGGGGCCGTTGAATCGGCGGCGGCGGTCACCGTGGCGTGAGGTCGACCGTCACGGCGATGGTGCTGGTGCTGGCCGCGGTGCCGGCGAGGGCGCCGATGTCGAGGCGGCGGCCGGCGCGGTCGGTGACGGCGCCGGCCGCGAGCCGCAGGCCGGCGACGGGCGTGCCGAGCGCCGCCGACGCGGCCTCCAGCAGCCGCCGCCGGGCCACCGCCACGGCGACCCGGACCGGGGTACGGGTTCCGACCGCCGGATGGGGTGCGCCACGCGTCCGGCCCGCTGCCGGCCGTGGCGGTGGCACACGGACGCGCCGGCGCGGCACGGACAGCCCGTCGGCGATCAGTTCGGCGGCCGAGGTGTCGCCGTCGTACCGGTCCGGCGGCAGCGTGAACGACACGGTCCCGTCCGGGCCGACCTCGACGGAGATGAGCGCCGCCCCGGGCAGGGCCGCGGCCGTCATGATCTGGCCGAGGCCGAGCAGCCCGGCCACGTCCGGCGACGGCGTCCGGGCGGCGGCCGGGTACGCCGCGGTGAGTTCGGCGGCGGCCACGAGGACCGGCGCGGCCAGCACGTAGCCCAGGAACGGGGGGAGGGGCGCGGTCATGGTGCTCACCCGGGCGCTCGTCGCCGCAGCCGGGGACGGGAGGCGCCCCGGCTGCGACGCGGTGGTCAGAACTCGCGGTTGCCGAGCGGGATCTCGATGTTGATGGACTGCCCTTCGGACAGGAACAGCAGGGCGAGCTTGCGGAGGAACTCGTCGAACAGCCAGTAGCACTCCGGTGCGAGCGGGAACGGCAGCAGCGCCTCCCGGACCGCGATGAACGGGCCCCAGCTCGTCCGCAGGAGCGTGTCCCAGAGCAGGTCGCGTGGGATCTCCAGCCAGTTGGCGATCTGGTTGCCGAGCATGAACCGGGTGAACGAGCCGAGGATGGGCTTGCTGAGCAGCCCGGCGTCGATCTCCCTGCCGAGGCCGAGCAGGATGTCGGCGAGCGCGTTGCCTTCGCGGGTGGGCGCCAGGATCGGGTCGAGGACCTCGCTGGCCTGGGAGTTCGCCTCGCTCCACGTGGCCGGGATGTACTCGTCCCTGATGCCGAGCATGTGCGCGGCCACCTGCCACAGGTGCAGGAAGGCGGTCGACTCGGCGGCGGGGATCGGCACCCGCCAGTCGGTCAGCTTCCGCATGACGGTGGTCGGCAGGCTGTGCCAGGTGACCATCAGGTCGCGCTGGCTGATCGGGATGTCCTCGGGTGCGACGTCGGCCCACTCGGGCGACTGCGGCAGGAGGTGACGCACGCCGGCGTGCGCCAGCCGGGTCTTGACGGCGGTCACGATCATCGAGCCGTCGGGCTGGTACGCGTTGGCGGTGCCGATGTCGTACCCGAGCTTGGCGGTCTTGGAGATGCGGTCCTTCATGTCCGCGCCGCCCTTGGAGTAGTAGACGGCGCGCGCCTCCTTCGGGATGACGGTGCTCATCATGCCGCTGGCCAGGCCGTAGAGCACGCCGAGGTAGAGGCCGCGCTTCTCGTTGAAGCGCACGGCGGTGGCCAGCTTGCCCTGGTCGACCCAGGAGGGCAGCACGCGTGCGCGTTCGATGAACTGGCGGACGTCCGCCGGGAGGCCGGACGGCAGCGGCTGGCCGTTCTTCGTCCACGTCCGCAGCAGTTGGTTGACCAGTGGTGCGTCGCCCCGGTCCAGGAGCGAGGCGACGAGCGGGTCGGCCTCCTCGTCCCACACCCAGCGCGGGTCCACGCCCGCCCCGGCGCCGGCCACCGATCCCTTGGGCGACCAGGTCCACGCCGATCGCGCCTGTGCCGGCGCGGCGACGCTCAGCGCGCCGAGCGCGCCCAGTGCTCCGCCGGCCTTCAACATCTTGCGTCTGCTTACCGGTTCCACGTTCACTCCTCGGGGTCGAGGCCGCTGATACGGTGAAACGAATGTTGCGCCCGTGTATCACATGAGAGCACGTGGTAACGGTGTCCACAAGGCTCGCGATGACAACTGTCGATGGATCAAGAAGAGGGGAGCCCGCCGTGGCGGTGGTCGAGGGGATGCTGTCGGGCAGGGTCGCGTGGGTGACCGGAGCCAGCCAGGGCATCGGCGCGGCGATCGCCGAAGGGCTGGCGCGGGCCGGCGCGTCGGTGATCCTCCAGTCGCGGCGCCCGGACGCGCTGGACGAGGTGCGGGACCGGATAGCGGCCGGTGGTGGCACAGCGGCAGTGGTCGCCGGTGACGTCGCCGACGAGTCCGCCGCGGACGCCGTGCTGACCCTCGCGCGGCAGCGCTGGGGGCGGCTGGACGTCCTCGTCAACAACGCCGGCATCAGCCCGGCGCTGCACCGCAGCGAACGGCTGAGCCTGGGGGACTGGCAGCAGGTGATCGACACCAACCTGTCCGGGGTGTTCGTCTGCGCCCGCGCGGCCGGCGCCGTCATGGTCGAGCAGGGCGCGGGCAGCATCGTCAACATGTCCTCCGTGCACGGTCAGGTCGGTTTCCCGCGCCTGGCCGCCTACAGCGCCAGCAAGGGCGGCGTCGAGCAGCTCACCCGCACGCTGGCGCTGGAGTGGGCGGCGGCCGGCGTACGCGTCAACGCGGTCGCGCCCGGCTACCTGGAGACCCCGATGACGGAGGGCCTGCGCGGCCACGAGCAGTGGTCGAGGCGGCTGCGTGACCGCATCCCGATGGGCCGGTTCGGCCGCCCCGAGGAGGTCGTCGGCGCGGTGCTGTTCCTGGCCTCGGACGCCGCGAGCTACGTCACCGGCAGCGTGTTGCACGTGGACGGCGGCTGGACCGCGCAGTGAGCCGCGGACCGCTTGGTTAGTCGGCGTTCGTCACCGCGTCACCGTCGCATGTCGATACAGCGCCAGATCGCGGGCGATCCTTCCCAGAAAGTTAACCCTCGTTTACAGTGCTGCCATCGGCTGCGGAACCCGCGCGGGCACCACGGCGGGGTGCGGCCAGCCCTGCCACCACCAGGCCCGGTTGCGTGTGAAGGAGTAGCCCATGGACCCCGCCGACGTCCTCGCCGAGGACTGCGCCAAGAAAGCCGCCGACCTGACCGTCCCGGCGCTGCTGCACCGCAACGCCACCGAGCACGGCGACCGGCCCGCGCTGACCACGCTCGGCCGCGACGACACCCGCACCTGGGCGCAGCTGCGCGACGAGGTCGCCGAGCTGTCCGCCGGCCTGGCCGAGATCGGCCTGGAGGCCGGGCGGCACATGCTGGTCATGATGTCCAGCCGCGCCGAGCACTGGCTGGTCGACCTCGCCGCGGTCCACCTGGGCGCGGTGCCCTCCACGATCTACCCGACGCTCAGCCCCGAGCAGATGCGCTACCTGGCGCGGCACAGCGCCGCCCAGGTGCTCGTGCTGGAGGGCCCGGCCGAGCTGGAGCGCTGGCGGCCGATCCTGCCCGACCTGCCCGACCTGCTCCGGGTGGTGCTGGTGGACGATCCGGGCGAAGCGTCGACGGAGGCCGTGCCGCTGTCCCGCGTGCGTACCCTCGGCCGCACCGCCCGCGAGGCGGACCCGGACGCCTTCGAGCGGCGCTGGCGCACGATCCGGCCCGAGCAGCCGGTGACGCTGCTCTACACGTCCGGGACGACGGGCGACCCGAAGGGCGTCGTGCTCAGCCACCACAACGTGCTCTACCAGGCGGTGGCGCTGGAGGCGATGGTGTCCGTCCCGGACCACGCGCCGACTGTGGCCTACCTGCCGCTCGCGCACATCGCCGAACGGTTCCTCGGCATCTACAACCCGATCTACCGCGCCGGGCACGTGACCATCTGCCCCGACGCCACGCAGCTCGTCGCGGCGCTGCGCACCGTCGGTCCCGCCTCGTTCTTCGGGGTGCCGCGGGTCTGGGAGAAGATGGCCGCCGGCGTCCAGGCCCACCTGGCCGGCGCCGAGCCCGCGGTCCGCGCCGCCGTCGCCGCCGCGACCGCGGTGACCCTGGAGGCGTACGAGCTGCGCGCGGCCGGGAAGCCGGTGCCGGACGAGCTGGCCGCGCGGGTGGCGCAGGCCCGCGACACCGTGCTGCGACCGTTGCAGTCGACACTGGGCCTGCACAACATGGTCTGGCCCGGCAGCGGCGCCGCCCCGATCCCGGTGGACGTGCTGCGGTTCCTCGCCGGGCTCGGCGTCGACGTGCTGGAGGTGTGGGGTCTGACCGAGACCACCGGCACCGCCACCCTCAACACCCCCGACCGATTCCGCACCGGGACCGTCGGCCGTCCCAACGTGGGCATGGAGGTGCGCCTCGCCGACGACGGCGAGGTTCTCGTCCGGGGTCCGCTCGTGTGCTCCGGCTACCTGCGCGAGGACGGCACCGTCGAGCCGGTCGTCGACGCGGACGGCTGGCTGGCCACCGGCGACGTCGGGACGCTCGACGACGACGGCTTCCTCACCATCACCGACCGCAAGAAGGAACTCATCATCACGTCCAGCGGGAAGAACATCTCGCCGGCGCAGATCGAGAACCTGCTGCGGGCGCACCCGCTCATCGGTCAGGCGGTGGCGATCGGCGACCGGCGGCCGTACGTCACGGCGCTGATCGTGCTGGACGAGGAGGTGGCGCCGCAGTGGGCGCGCACGCACGGCGTCGCCGACCCGCAGCTGCCCGCCCTTGCGTCGGACCCGGTGCTGCTGGCCGAGATCCAGGCCGCCGTGGACGCGGCGAACGCGCGGCTCGCCCGGCCCGAGCAGGTCAAGACGTTCCAGGTGCTGCCGTCGGCGTGGACGCCGGAGTCGGGCGAGCTGACCCCGACGTTGAAGCTACGGCGCCGGGTCGTCGTCGACCGGTACGGCGACCGGATCGACGCCCTCTACCGGCCGGGCGACGCGGTGGCGGAGCCCGTCACGGAGTAGCGCCGGGTCGATGCCGGGCGGGGGTGGCGGCGCGCCGAGGTCGGCGGGCCGGTACCCCCGCGGGTAGCCGGGATAGGTGCGGTTGCGCGGCGCGCGGGTCAGCCGGCTCACCGTCCGCGCGGGCAGCAGCCGAACCACGGCGGCCCGGGCGCGCAGCGCGCCGCCGACCAGCGCGGTCAGCGGCCGTGGCGCGGCCGGGAGCCCGAAGGCGGCCCGCATCTCGGGCGGCAGCAGCGCGCGCACGCCGAGGCGCGCGGCCGGGCGCAGCGGCGCCGGGTACCAGGACGCGAACAGGTCCAGCGTGTACGCCGCGACCCGCTCGTTACTCGGCGTGCGGCGGAACGTCTCGCGCTCGTACGCGTCCTTGAAGGCCCGGAACGCGGCGAAGTCCGCCGGGACGTCCCGGATGCCCATGCGCCCGCCGACGGCGCGGTAGTAGTGGAACGCGGCCAGCCGTTCGTGCTCGTGCAGCGGGCGCCAGCCGTAGCGGTCCAGCCAGTCGATGGGCTCGTAGACGAACGTGGACAGCACGTAGCGCATGTCGTCGTTCGAGATCGCGTACCGCCCGTGCGCCCGGTTGACCACCCGCAGCGCCTCCCGGCCGCGCGGCGAGTCGTACCCGTGCTCCAGCAGTTCGGCCATCAGCAGCGCGGTGTCGTCGTAGCGCTGCTGCGCCCGCAGCCGGAACTCGCCGGTCGCGTCGAGCAGCGCGGAGATGCCCGGCACGCAGAACGTGCGCAGCAGCGCCAGCTCCAGCGCCCGCTGGTAGTCGAAGGGGAACTCGTACCCGGCGGAGAGCCGGTAGATCTCGTGGTGGTCGCGTACCGGGTCGAGCGTCTCGATCCGGCGCAACCAGCGGTACCGCCCGTCACGAGCCATCGCGACCACCTCCACCGTCCACCCTTGCCCATGCAGTCAAGCTCCTCTATGTTAATAGAAAATCACATCCCCGGATAACTCGAAACCTGCTTGTGCGCACCTCACGGGCCGGTGTTCAGGGCGATGTCCGGTCGAAACCGGGAAGTGGTGCTAATGGAGAATCTCAGTAGACGAAGCGTCCTGACGCTCGGTGCCGCGCTGGGACTGGTGGCGGTGGCGGACACCCCGAAGGCGTGGGCGTGGTCGTCGTCCGGCTCGATCGCCGGGACCGACACGGTCACCGACCCGTGGGACGTCTGGGACGACGACACCGACCCGCTCGTCGCCTCGCTGCTGGACGCCGGTCAGATCCCGGCGGTGAACACCGCGTTCGCGTCCTGGATCCGCAACGGCGACGCGCTGCCCGCCGGCCTGCCCCCGGCGCTCACCACCTACCTGCGGCGCGTCAACACGCTGCCGTCCTGGGCCGACCAGGCCAAGCTGGACCGCGCCGCCCAGTTCAACAAGCGCATGAGCATGTACCTGTTCCTGCTCTACGGCCTGGGCAGCGGGATCATGAGCACGGTGATCCCGCGCGAGGCCCGCAACGTCTACTGGTCCGAGGGCGGCGCGGACATGAAGTCGCGCGCCGCGAAGACCTTCACCTACGGGTACGACCTGAGCGCTCCCGACGCGTTCAAGGCCACCGGCAGCTTCGTGGTCACCTCGCACAAGACGCGGCTCACCCACGCGGCCGTACGGCACCTGCTGCCGCAGTCCGCGCCGTGGCGCGGCGTCACCGACCACCCGATCCCGATCAGCAACGGCGACATCCTCATCACCTTCCACAGCCTCGGCACCTACGTGCACCGCAAGCTGCTCGACTGGCGTCGCTGGGGCCTGCGGATGTCGGCCGCGGAGGAGGAGGCCTACCTGCACATGTGGCAGGTCGCCCTGCACCTGCTCGGGGTCCGCGACGAGTTCATCCCGAACAGCTGGGCCGCCGCCGAGGAGCAGTCCCGGTACGCGCTGAACCCGCTCCTCGCGCCGACGCCCGAGGGCATCGACCTGGCCGACATCCTGCTGAACCTGACGTCCTCGGTGGACCTGGGCGTCACCCGGGGATTCCAGCGGGAGTTCGCGCGCTACGTGCTCACCGACCGGATCGGCGACTGGCTGCGGCTGCCCCGCGACTACATCTCCCGGGGTGTGATCGAGGCCGGCTGGCCGACGTACGTGATGTTCCGCGAAGGGCTCTCGCCGCTCATGCCGGAGACGTTCGGCCTGTTCGACAGGTTCATCCGCGGGCTGGCGATGCTGTTCCTCAACAACGGCTCGTCCGCGTCGCACACCCCGATCACGATCCCGGTCATGAACCGGCCGGGCACCTGAGGCGCGTGCGGCTTCACAGCGTCAGGGCGCCGGTGACCAGCGCGGTCACCGCGTCCCGGTGGCCGGGCGAGTCCTGCCAGCGCAGGGCCCGCCCGGCCTCCACCGCCACGCCGAAGCCGGCGTGCACGAGCAGCCGGGCCTGCCGCCGGTCCAGGTCCGGCCGGACCGCCCGCAACTGCTGCTCCCAGACCGCGATGTGCTCCCGCTGGGCGAGGATGAGCGGACGCCGGACGTCGTCCGGAAGCCCGGCCACCTCGGCCTCGGCGACGCTGTTGAGGGTGTTGTGCTCGAAGCAGTAGGCCACGTACGCCGCCGCCAGCGCGACCACCGCCTGACGAGGATCGGCCGCCCGCTGGAGGCTGCGGTCCACCGCCTGGGCGAGCAGTTCCGCCGCCTGGAGGCAGGCGGCCACGAGGATGTCCACCTTGCCGGGATAGTGGCGGTAGATCGCGGACGGCGCGAGCCCCACCGCCTGGGCGATCTGCGCGTTGGTGACGGTGGCGAAGCCGTCCCGGGCGAACAGGGGCACGGCCGCGGCCAGGATCTCCGCGCGCCGGGTGCGGGGCACCGGCTGGGCGGGCAGCTCGACCAGCCGCGCCGTCCCGGCGGCGGTCGTCGGGTCGGTGGCCACGACCCGCATCGCGGACCGGAGCACCAGATCCTCGATCCGGCGCTGGGCGATCGAGGTGTGGTGCATGGTCACCGAGCCGATCACACCGAGCGCCGCGACCGCCCGCAGCCGCTCTTCGGGCAGCGGGTACTCCCGCCGTACCATCTCGGTGACCCGGCCCACGACGTGGCCGAACTTCGCGCGGAGCAGGTGGCGGTCCGCGCGCCCGAGGTAGCGGGCCTCCCACCGGTAGATGCCGCCGGAGGCGCGGTGCGCGACGGTGACCCGGGTGAGGGCCACCAGCACGTCGGCCAGCGCCGCGTCGGGCGGCCACTCGTCGACGACCCCGACCAGGTTGTCCACCATGACGTTGGCGCACTCGGCGAACAACGCGTACTTGTTCGGGAAGTGCCGGTACAGCGCCGGCGCGCTGATGCCGACCGCCGCGGCGATCTCCTCCATGGACGCGCCGTGGTAGCCGCGCTCGCTGAACACCTGCCCGGCCGACTCCACGATGACCTGCCTGCGGTTGCGTGGCCGGGTGGCCGCGGCCGGCCCGGTGGTCACCGGACCGTCCGGGCGGACGCGGACGGGCACAGGACCATGGGTGTCAGTCAACCACAGCGGTTCACGCCGCCCGCGCCCTCGCGATGACGCCGCTCAGGCGTGCAGCACGGCGAGCGCGAGCCGGGCGGTCCAGGTGTCGTAGCCCGCGGTGCGGTCGAAGCGGCCGAGCCGTCCGACGTCGGTGACCACGTTCAGCGCGGCGTGCACGAGGACGCGGGCGTCGCCGGCCGGCAGGTCCGGCCGTACCGCCCGGACCAGGCCCACCCACTCCTCGACGTGCAGGCGCTGCGCGCCGCGCAACTCGTGGCGGTCCCGGTCCGGCAGGTTGTTGTTCTCCGCCAGGTACACCGCGACCAGGTCGCTCTGGCCGAACGCGAAGTCGACGTAGGCCCGCACCACCCGGTGCAGCGCGTCGGCCGGGTCGCTCGCGTCGGCGATCGCCGCGGTGGTGGCACCGGTCAGCCGGTCGGTGGCCCGGTAGTAGGCGGCCGCGAGCAGGTCGGCCTTGCCGGGGAAGTAGCGGTACACGCTGGATGCCTGAATGCCCGCGGCGCGGCCGATGTCCTCGACCGCGACGGCGTGGTAGCCGTGCCTGTGGAACAGCCGCATCGCCTCGATCAGCAGCAGCTCGCGGCGCGACGCCGGGCGCACCGGGCCGGTGGCGGGCGTGTCCTCCGGCGCGGGACGCCGCCGCGGCGGCACCGCCGGCGCGTCGGTCCGCAGCAGCGTCCAGGCGACCCGGGTGAGCAGGTGCTCGGTGTCGGTGCCGGTGGCCGCGGCCCGGTACGTGGTAACGCTGCCGAACGCGCTCAGCGCCGCGTTCACCAGCAGGTCCGCCTGCCCGGCGGTCAGCTCGGGACGCAGCTCGCGCAGCGGCGCGGCGACGCGGCCGACGAGCGTGGCCATCGACGCGGCGAACTCCTGCCGGTGCTCGGGCGTCAGGTAGCGGCCCTCCCACTGGTACAGCCCGGCCACCCGCCGCCTGCTCACCGCGACCTCGGCGAGCGCGCGCAGCAGTTCGTCGAGCAGCCCGTCGGCGCTGTTCGCCGCCGGCCGCCCGGTCGCGGCGAGCAGGGCGCCGACGACCTCGCGGGTGGCGTGCACGAGGATCGCGTACTTGTTCGGGAAGTGCCGGTAGACGGCCGGCCCGCTGATGCCGACGGCGGCGGCGATCTCGTCCACCGAGACGCCGTGGTAGCCCCGCTCGCAGAACAGCTCGGCACCGGCGAGCGCGATCCGGGCCTTGCGGTCCTTGGGCCGTCTGACCGGTGCCGGGGCGGTGTCGCTGGCTGTTCGTCGCACCGCTACACGTTAGCGCCCGCTCGCGTGGATCCGGTGACGCCCCTCGGCGGTTTCCGTCGCGGAGCCGGAGCCGGACAGCGCGGAACGCTTCTTGACAAGCGGCGGCAGGCTCAAGAAAAGTTAGGCGAAATTCGCATGCGGGTGAGCAATGAGGAGCTTGGCATGACGACCGATGCGTTCATCTACGACGCGTTGCGCACGCCGCGCGGGCGGGGCAAGCCGACCGGAGCGCTGCACGGGGTGAAGCCGGTTTCGCTGATCACCGGCCTGATCGAGGAGACCCTGCGGCGGATGCCCGGCCTCGATCCGGCGCTGATCGACGACATCGTGCTCGGGGTGGTGTCCCCGCTCGGCGACCAGGGCGCCGACATCGCCCGGACCGCCGCCGTCGCCGCCGGCCTGCCCGACACCGTGGCCGGCGTCCAGCTCAACCGCTTCTGCGCCTCCGGCCTGGAGGCGGTGAACATCGCCGCGCAGAAGGTGCGCTCCGGCTGGGAGGATCTCGTCCTCGCCGGTGGCGTCGAGTCGATGTCCCGGGTGCCGATGGGCTCCGACGGCGGGGCGTGGGCGCTCGATCCGGAGGTCAACTACACCACCGGGTTCGTGCCGCAGGGCATCAGCGCCGACCTCATCGCCACCATCGCCGGCTTCGACCGGGAGACGGTCGACGCGTACGCGCTCCAGTCGCAGGCGCGGGCCGCGAAGGCGTGGGCCAACGGCTACTTCGCCCGGTCCGTGGTGCCGGTCCGCGACCGCAACGGGCTCACCGTCCTGGACCGGGACGAGCACATCCGGGCTGACTCGACGGCGGAGAGCCTCGCCGCGCTGCGCCCCTCGTTCGCCGAGATCGGCCAGAAGGCGGGCTTCGACGCGGTCGCGTTGCAGAAGTACCACTGGGTCGAGCGGATCGAGCACGTCCACACCGCGGGGAACTCCTCCGGCATCGTCGACGGCGCCGCGCTCGTCGTGGTCGGCAGTGAGGCGGCCGGCGCCGCCGCCGGCCTCACCCCGCGAGCCCGCGTCCTGGCGACCGCGCTCAGCGGCGCCGACACCACCATCATGCTCACCGGTCCGGCCCCGGCGGCCCGCAAGGCGCTGGCCAAGGCCGGTCTCGGCGTCGACGACCTCGACCTGGTGGAGATCAACGAGGCGTTCGCCGCGGTGGTCCTTCGGTTCGTCGCCGACCTCGGCCTGAACCCGGACACCGTCAACGTCAACGGCGGGGCGATCGCGATGGGACACCCGCTGGGCGCGACCGGCGCCATGATCCTCGGCACGCTCGTCGACGAACTGGAACGACGCGGCGGCCGCTACGGCCTGGCCACGCTCTGCGCGGGCGGCGGCATGGGCATCGCGACCGTGATCGAACGAATCTGAGGAGCACGAATGGCCAACACCATCCGGTGGGAGCACGGCGACGACGGCATCGTGCTGCTCACCCTCGACCACCCCGGCCGCTCGGCGAACGTGATGAACGCGGAGTTCGGCGCGAGCCTCACGGCCACTGTGGACCGGCTCGAAGCCGAGCGCGACCGGATCACCGGCGTGATCGTCACCTCGGCCAAGAAGACGTTCTTCGCCGGGGGCGACCTGGAGACCCTGGTGCGGCTGACCCCCGCCGACGCCGAGGCGTCAGCGGCCGGCGCGGCCGCGCTCAAGCACGCCGTACGCCGGCTGGAGACGCTCGGCCGGCCGGTCGTCGCCGCGATCAACGGATCCGCCCTCGGCGGCGGACTGGAACTGGCGCTGGGCTGCCACCACCGCGTCGTGCTCGACGACCCGGCGATCGAGATCGGCTTCCCCGAGGTCACGCTCGGCCTGCTGCCCGGCTGCGGTGGCGTGGTGCGTACCGTCCGGCTGCTCGGTGTCACCGCCGCGCTGACCGACTGGCTGCTGCGCGGCCAGCGCCGCCGGCCGCAGGACGCGCTCGCGCACGGGCTGGTCGACGAGCTCGCCACCGACCGGGACGCCCTGATGGCCGCCGCCCGCGACTGGATCGCCGCCCACCCCGACGCGACCCAGCCGTACGACCGTAAGGGCTACCGGATGCCCGGCGGCACCCCGTCCAGCCCGGGGCTCGCGGTCCAGTTGCCGGCCATGCCCGCCCTGCTGCGCAAACAGCTCAAGGGTGCGCCCTACCCGGCGCCCCGCAACATCCTCGCCGCCGCCGTCGAGGGCGCCCAGGTCGACCTGGACACCGCGTTCACCGTCGAGGGGCGGTACTTCACCGAGCTGGCCACCGGCCAGATCGCCAAGAACATGATCAAGGCACTGTTCTTCGACCTCCAGACCGCCCGGTCCCGGGCCGCCGGCGGGGCACACGAGCCGGTGAGCAGCGTCGCGGTGGTCGGCGCGGGCATGATGGGCGCCGCCATCGCGTACGTCTGCGCCCGTGCCGGGATGCGGGTCGTGCTCAAGGACGTCACCGCCGAGGGGGCGGCGCGGGGCAAGGCGTACTCGGCGGGCCTGCTCGACAAGGCGGTCGCCCGGGGCCGGTCCACGCCAGACGAGCGCGACGAGATCCTGGGCCGGATCCACGCCACCGGCGACCTCGCCGACCTGGCCGGCGTCGACCTCGCGATCGAGGCGGTCTTCGAGGACCCGGCGCTCAAGCACAAGGTGTACGCCGAGATCGAGCAGGTCGCGCCGGGCGCGCTCATCGCCTCCAACACGTCCACGCTGCCCATCACGCTGCTCGCCGAGGGCGTCAGCCGGCCGGATGAGTTCGTCGGGCTGCACTTCTTCTCCCCGGTGGACAAGATGCCGCTGGTCGAGGTGATCCGCGGTGAGCGGACCGACGAGACCACGCTGGGCCGAGCGCTGGGCGTCGTACGCCGGCTGCGCAAGACGCCGATCGTGGTCAACGACAGCCGGGGCTTCTTCACCAGCCGGGTCATCGGGACGTTCACCAACGAGGGCGTGGCGATGCTGGCCGAGGGCATCCCGGCGGCGACCGTCGAGCAGGCCAGCAGCCAGGCCGGGTATCCCGCGCCGGTCCTCGCGCTGATGGACGAGCTGACCCTGACCCTGCCCCGGAAGATCCGGCAGGAGACGGCCGCGGCCACAGTCGCCGCCGGTGGCACCTGGACGCCGCACGCGGCCGACGCGGTGATCGACCGGATGATCGACGAGTGCGGCCGGACCGGGCGCTCCGGTGGCGCCGGCTTCTACGACTACCGCGACGGGAAACGGGCCGGGCTCTGGCCGGGGCTGCGGGAGCAGTTCGGCGGCACGAACCTGGACACGCCGTTCGAGGACCTCAAGGAGCGGATGCTGTTCATCGAGGCGATCGAGTCGGTGCGGTGCCTGGACGAGGGCGTGCTGACCTCGGTGGCCGACGCCAACGTCGGCTCGATCCTGGGCATCGGCTACCCGAGTTGGACCGGCGGCGTCCTCCAGTACGTCAACCAGTACGACGGCGGGCTGCCGGGCTTCGTGGCCCGCGCCCGGGTGCTCGCCGAGCGGTACGGGCAGCGGTTCGACCCGCCGCCGCTGCTGGTGGCCATGGCCGAGCGGGGCGAGCGGTTCGAATAGGGTCCGGCCGGCCGCGGCCTCGACGAGTGGCCGCGGCCGGCGCTCTCCTCAGACGCCCCGGCCCGTCTTCGCCAGCCCTCGGGCGATCGGCCGCTCGCGTCCCCAGGCGGCCAGCGGCTCGAGGGCGTCGTTGAGGCGCACGCCGTCCGCGGTCAGCGAGTACTCGACGCGGGGCGGCACCTCGTCGTAGGAGACGCGGTGCACGACGCCGTCCGCCTCCATCTCGCGGAGGTGTGCGGCCAGCACCTTCTCGGTGACCCCCGGCAGCAGTCGACGCAACTCGCCGAAGCGGCGGCAGGGGTGCTCGTGGAGGGCCCAGAGGATCAGCACCTTCCACTTGCCCCCGATCACCTCCATCGCGGTGTCGATCCCGCAGACGTGGCCTCCTGGTGCGCCCGGCCGGTTCAACGTCGCCATGCCCCGCCCCTCCGACGTGCTCGCTCACCTCAGGGTAACCACCTACTCCGAAGTGCGTACTTGATCATCTTTTGGCCTGCGACCAGCCTGAGGGCATGGCACCGAACACTGTCGACAAGACCCCCGTCACGCTGCTGGGCCTCGGCGCGATGGGCACCGCGCTGGCCCGCACCTGGATCGCCGCGGGCCACCCGCTCACCGTCTGGAACCGCACCCCGGCCCGCGCAGCGGCGATCTCCGACGAGGGGGCGGGGCTCGCGGACAGCGCCGCTGCGGCCGTCGCGGCGAACACCCTGGTCGTCGTCTGTCTATTGGACGACGACTCGGTCGGGGAGGTGCTGGCCGGCACCGACCTGACCGGCAAGGATCTGGTCAATCTGACCACCGGCACCCCTGCCGAGGCCCGCTCCCGAGCCGAGTGGGCCCGCGAGCGCGGTGCCCGCTACCTGGACGGCGGGATCATGGCCGTTCCTCCGATGATCGGCCTCCCGGAGGCCGGCGGTTACGTCTTCTACAGCGGCTCGCGGGAGCTGTTCGAGCGGCACCGGGAGACGTTGGGCGTCCCGGCCGGCACCACCTACGTCGGCCGGGACGCGGGCTTCGCCGCCCTGCACGACGTGGCCCTGCTCAGCGCCATGTACGGGATGTTCGCCGGGGCAGCGCACGCCTTCGCCCTGATCCGCAAGGAGGACATCGACCCCGCGTCGCTGGCCCCGCTGCTCGCCGACTGGCTCGTGACGATGGCCCCGGCAGTTCATCAGACCGCCGACCAGCTGCGCGGCGGCGACTACACGAAGGGTGTCGTCTCCAGTCTCGCCATGCAGGTGGCCGGCACGCCGACCTTCCTGAGCACCGCCGAACAGCAGGGCGTCAGCCCGGAACTGCTCAGCCCGTACTTCGAACTGATGCGCCGCCGCCTGGCGCAGGGCGGCGGCGAGGAGGACCTGACGGGCGTGATCGACCTGCTGGTGCGCGGGCCGGATCACGTCAGGACATCTGCTCGGACAGCCCGTACGTCTTGGCGATGATCTCGCGCTGGATCTCGCTGGCGCCGCCGTAGACGGTGGACACGATCGACGAGCGCACCAGGCGCTCCATGTCGAACTCGGTGGTGTAGCCGTAGCCGCCCATCATCTGCATCGCGTCCAGGGCGACCCGGCGGGCGGTCTCGGTGGCCTTGAGCTTCGCCATCGAACTCTCCCGGGGCAGCACCGTGTCCGGCGCCTTGTCGACCTTGGCGGCGGTGTCGTAGACCAGCAGCCGGGCGCACTCGATCTCGGTGGCCAGGTCGGCCAGCCGGTGCCGGAGCACCTGGAACGATCCGATCGGCCGGCGGAACTGCCGCCGGTGCTTCACGTACTCGACGACGTCGCCGAACGCCCGCTGCGCGGTGCCGAGCATGACGCTGGCGAGGATCAGCCGCTCCATGTTGAGCCCGGCCATCAGTTGCCGCCAGCCGTTGTCGACCTCGCCGACCACGGCGTCGGCGGGCAGCACGCAGTCGGTGAAGTAGAGGTCGTTCACCTCCCGGCCGCCCATGGTGTCGATGCCGGAGACGGTCAGGCCGGGCGCCGAGGCGGGGACCAGGAACATGGTCAGGCCGTGGTGGTCGCCGGCCCGGCCGGAGGTGCGGGCGACCAGCAGGATGTGCTCGGCCAGGTGGGCGTTCGAACACCACGTCTTCTGGCCGTTGACGACGTACCCGTCGTCGCGGCGCTCGGCGCGGCAGCTCAGGTTCGCCACGTCGGAGCCGGCCTCGGGCTCGGACATCGCGACCGCCTCGATGACGCCGCGGGCCACTCCGGACAGGATCAGCTTCTTCTGCGCCGGCGTGCCGAACCGCTGGTAGGTGGCGGCCACGATGATCGAGGTGGTGAAGCCGCCGATCGGGGCCATCGCGCGGGCCGTCTCCTCCAGGAACAGGCACAGCTCCGTCATGCCGGCGCCGCCGCCATCGAACTCCTCCGGCAGGGACAGGCCCAGCCAGCCGAGGTCGGCCATCTTGCGGTACAGCTCCGGGCTGTGCGGTTCCCGGCCGCCGTTCGTGAGGTTCTGCCGCTGCTCGCGGGTGCCCACCTCGCGGCGGCAGAAGTCCCGCACCGCCTCGACCAGGGATCGTTGCTCGTCGCTCCACTCCACTGCGGTACCTCCAGCGCGTCAGCAGGGATTGACAGCAAGGCTAGACTATCGAATATCAAATGTCAGGAGGCTGTCGATGACGTCCCTCGTGGAGCACCCTCGCCGGCTGCGCGTCGTCGACCCGGTGACAGGTGAGCACCGCGCCGACTACGAGATCGCCGACGACGCCGCAGTGCGCGCCGCCGTGTCGCGAGCCCGCGAGGCGGCCGGCTGGTGGGCCGGCCTGGACGCCCGGCAACGCCGCCGCCACCTGCTGGCGTACAAGGCGGCAGTCGCCGGCGGTATCGAGGAGCTGGCCGGGATCGTCCGGAGCGAGACCGGCAAGAGCCTCGCCGGGGCGCAGCTCGAGGTGATGCTCGCCGTCGAGCACCTGGACTGGGCGGCCCGGCACGCCGCGCGGGTGCTCAGGCGGCGCTCGGTCCCCTCCGGCCTGCTCGCGTTCAACCAGGCCGCCTCCGTCGAGTACGTGCCGTACGGCGTGGTCGGCGTGATCGGCCCGTGGAACTACCCCGTCTACACGCCGATGGGTGCGGTGTCGCACGCGCTGGCCGCCGGCAACGCTGTGGTGTTCAAGCCCAGCGAGTTCACCCCCGGTGTCGGTGTGTGGCTGGCCGAGCGCTGGCACGAGCTGTTCCCCGACCACCCGGTCCTCCAGGTGGTCACCGGCGACGGCACGACCGGCGCGGCGCTGTGCCGCGCGTCGGTCGACAAGATCGCGTTCACCGGGTCGGCCGCGACCGGGCGCGCGGTCATGGCCGCCTGCGCCGAGAGCCTGACACCGGTGGTGATCGAGGGCGGGGGTAAGGACGCTCTGATCGTCACCGCCGACGCCGACCTCGACGCGGCCGCGCGGGCGGCGGTCTTCGGGGGACTGGGCAACGCCGGGCAGACGTGTGCCGGCGTCGAGCGCGTCTACGTCGAACGGTCCGTCTACCAGCCGTTCCTGGCCACGCTCACCGAGCTGGCGCGGCAGGTCCGGCCGGGCGCCGAGCCGGACGCGCCGTACGGGCCGATGACCACGCCCACCCAGCCGGACGTCGTGCGGCGCCACGTCACCGACGCGCTCGACCGGGGCGCCCGGGCGGTGGTCGGTGACGTGGATTCGGTACGTCCCCCGTTCGTGGAGCCGGTCGTGCTGACCGACGTGCCCGAGGACAGCGCCGCCGTCACCGAGGAGACGTTCGGCCCGGTGCTCGTGGTCAACCCGGTGGCCGACGCCGACGAGGCGGTACGCCGGACGAACGCGACCAGCTACGGGCTCTCCGGTTCGATCTTCACCCGCGACCGTCGCCGTGGCCTGGCGCTCGCCGGGCGGCTGCGGGCCGGCGCGGTGTCGGTCAACTCCGTGCTGGGGTACGCGGGGGTGCCGTCACTGCCCTTCGGCGGTGTGGGCGACTCCGGATTCGGGCGGGTCCACGGCGCGGACGGCCTGCGCGAGTTCAGCCGGGCGCGATCGGTGACGTGGCAGCGGTTCCGGCCGCTGATCGAAGTGATGACGCTCCAGCCGTCCGCCTCCGCGATGAAGCGCTCGCTGGTGATGTTCGCGTGGCGTCATGGCCGCCGGTGACTCACTCGTTCCACACGCCCAGTCCGTCGAGGTGCTTGACCAGCCGTTCCGCGCCGTCGGTGAAGTGCCGGGCCATGACCGGCCGGACGGCCTCCGGGTCGCCTGCCGCGAGCGCGTCGAGCAGCGCCTCGTGATCGGCGACCATGCCGGCCCGCCACTCCGGGTCGGCGGCGTAGAACCGCGACGGCGTGTAGCGGGTCACGGTCCGCAGCAGCCAGGACAGCTTGCGCGCGTCGGCGAGCCGGTTGATCCGGCGGTGGAACTCGTATTCGAGCTGCTCGACCCGGCTGGTCTGCCGGGCCTGGGCGGCGCGGCGCAGCCGTTCGTGCTGCTGCCGCAGGTCGTCGAGCTGGTCCGGCGTGATGCTGACGGCGACCCGGGCGGCCAGCTCACCGGCGATGTGGCCCTGGAGGCTGAACACGTCGATGATGTCCTGCCGGGACAGCGGCGCCACCACGTGCCCGCGTCGCGGTTGCAGCTCGACCATGTCCTCCGCGCGCAGCATCAGCAGCGCCTCACGCACCGGTGTGATGCTCAGCCCGGTCTCCTGGGCGATTTCCTCCAGCCGGATTCGTTCGCCGGGGCGCAGCTGGCCGGACATGATCCGGTCGCGCAGCAAGCTCGCCACCGTCTCGGAGAGCTGGGGCTGGGACACGCTCGGGGTCTTGCCACGTTCCGCCACCGGACAAGGGTATCAAATGTCAAATGTCACAAGGATCGAGTCGGTGAGCGCGTCCGAGCAGGCCGGTGACGGTCTGCGGGCCGCCACCGCCGACGGCGTACGCACCATCTGGTTCGACCGGCCCGACCGGCGCAACGCGATGACGCTGGAGATGTTCCGCGACTACTACGCGGCTCTGGTGGCGGCCGACGCGGACCCGGAGGTACGGGCGGTCGTGGTCACCGGCACCGGCGACTGGTTCTGTGCCGGCGCCGACCCGGAGGCGCTCGCCGCGCTGCTCGACGAGCACAACCGCGATCTGCTGGCGGGCGAGTTCGGCTTCCCGCCGCACCTGCCGTTGACGCTCGGCACGCCGATCGTCGCCGCGGTGAACGGCGGCGCGGCGGGCCTCGGCCTGGTCCACGCGCTCTACGCCGACGTGCGGTTCATGGCGGCGCAGGCGCGCCTGTCCACCACGTTCAGCCGGCTCGGCCTCGTCGCCGAGTACGGCAGCGCCTGGCTGCTGCCCCGGCTGGTCGGCCTCGGCGCCGCGCTGGACCTGCTGGTGTCCGGCCGCAAGGTCGACGCGGTGGAGGCGTTCCGGATCGGGCTCGTGCAACGCGTGCTCCCGCGCGAGGAGGTGCTGGCCGAGGCACAAGCCTATGCGGCGGACCTGGCGCAGCACTGCTCACCGGCCTCCATGGCGGTGATCCGGCGGCAGGTGTTCTCCGGCCTGGAGACCGGCGCCGCCGAGGCCGCCGCCGACGCGATCCGGCTCATGGTCGAGTCGCTGGCCGGCGCCGACTTCGGCGAGGCCCTGATCGGCCGGGCCCAGGGGCGCGCGCCCCGCTTCGCCCCACGGGCCGGCGCGTGAGCGGCCCGCTCGCCGGCGTCCGGGTCGTGGAACTGGCCGGGATCGGCCCCGGCCCGTTCGCCGCCATGCTGCTCGCCGACCTCGGCGCCGACGTGGTGCGCATCGACCGGCCGGAACCCGGCGCGTTCGCGGCCGGCGACCCCGCGCGGAACCTGCTCAACCGGGGCAAGCGCTCGATCGTGGTCGACCTGAAGCACCCCGACGGCGCCGAGGTGGTCCTCGCGCTGGCCGGCCGGGCCGCGATCCTGATCGAGGGCTGGCGCCCCGGTGTCGCCGAGCGGCTCGGCGTCGGACCGGAGGCCGCCCTGGCCCGCAACCCGGGGCTGGTCTACGGGCGGATGACCGGCTGGGGACAGGACGGGCCGCTGGCCCGCGCCGCCGGCCACGACATCGGCTACATCGCGGTGGCCGGGGCGCTGCACCCGATCGGCCGCGCCGGCGGGCCGCCGCAGATCCCGCTCAACCTGGTCGGCGACTTCGGCGGCGGCGCGCTCTACCTGGTCGTCGGCATCCTGGCGGCGCTGCACGTCGCCGGCGCCACCGGGCGTGGGCAGGTCGTCGACGCCGCCATCGTGGACGGCGCGGCCCACCTCACCACCCCGTTCGCCGGGCTGCTCGCGCAGGGCGCCTGGCGACCCGAGCGGGGCCGCAACCTGCTCGACGGCGGCGCGCCGTTCTACGACGTGTACGCCACCGCCGACGGCGGGCACATGGCGGTCGGCGCGCTGGAACCCCAGTTCTACGCCGAACTGCTGCGGCGGCTCGGGCTCGCCGACGCGGACCTGCCGGACCGGCACGACGTCACCGGATGGCCGGTGCTGCGCGCCCGCTTCGCCGAGGTGTTCGCCGGGCGTACCCGCGACGAGTGGACGGCCGTGTTCGACGGCACCGACGCCTGCGTCGCGCCGGTGCTGTCGCTCACCGAGGCGCCGGGTCACCCGCACCTGGCCGCGCGTGGCACGTACGAGGAGCACTTCGGCGTCCGGCAGCCCGCCGTGGCGCCCCGTCTGTCCGGGACACCCGGCCGGGTCGGCGGCCCGCCGCCCGTGCCGGGCGCGGACACCGAGCCCGTCCTCACCGACTGGGGGCTGGACGAACACCTACCGCGGTGGCTGGACGGCGGCGCCGTCGGCCGGAAGCAGGGAGCAGCGCACTGATGCGTATCGGGACGACACTGGCGTACGCCGCCGACCCCCGCAGCGGCGCCGACGACGTGGCCGCCTGGGAAGAGGACGGCCTGGACGTGGTCTGGGTGTCCGAGGCGTACGGCTTCGACGCGCCCACGGTAATGGGTTACCTGGCCGCCCGGACGAGCCGCGTCCACATCGGCTCCGCGATCCTGCCGATCTTCTCGCGTACCCCGGCTCTGCTGGCGCAGACCGCGGCGGGCCTGGACGCGATGTCCGGCGGCCGGGCCATCCTCGGCCTGGGCGCGTCCGGACCGCAGGTGATCGAGGGATGGCACGGCGTCGCGTACGACCGGCCGCTGGCCCGCACCCGTGAGGTGATCGAGATCTGCCGGCGGGTGTGGCGGCGCGAGACGCTGACGAACGACGGCCTCTACCGGCTGCCGCTGCCGCCCGGCGACGGCACCGGGCTGGGCAAGCCGCTGAAGATCCTCACCCACCCGGTACGCGACCGCATCCCGATCCACGTGGCCAGCCTGGGTGACCGCAACGTCCGGATGACCGCCGAGATCGCCGACGGGTGGCTGCCGTTCCTCTACGACCCGCGGCGCGCGGGCGACGTCTGGGGCGCCGCGCTGGCGGCCGGCCGGGCGAAGCGGTCGGCCGATCTCGGGCCGTTGGAGGTGGTGGCCGGTGGGCCGCTGGCCATCGGACCGGACGTGACCGGGCTGCGCGACCTCGCCCGGCCGCTGATCGCCCTGTACGTGGGCGGGATGGGCGCCAAGGGCCGCAACTTCTACCACGACCTGCTGTGCCGCTACGGCTACGCCGCCGAGGCGGACCGCATCCAGGAACTCTACCTGGACGGCCGCAAGGCCGAGGCCGCCGCCGCGGTTCCGGCGGAACTGCTGGAACGCACCAGCCTGATCGGGCCGGAGAGCTACGTGCGCGACCGGGTCCAGGAGTACCGCGACGCCGGCGTGACGATCCTCAACGTCGCGCCGCTGGGCGAGGACCCCCGGCGCCTCGTCGCCGCCGTCGCGGACATGGCCCGGTAGCGCGGAGGAGGGAGCTGACACACATGGACCGCACCGTCTTCACCGCCGACCACCTCGCGTTCGCCGAACTGGTGCGCGCGTTCATCGACAAGGAGATCACCCCGCACCACGAGCGCTGGGAGGCCGACGGCATCGTCGACCGCGGCGTGTGGCGGGCCGCGGGCGCCGCCGGCCTGCTCGGCTTCTTCGTCGACGAACGGTACGGCGGCGCCGGGGTGACCGACCGGCGCTTCCACGCCGTGCTGACCGAGGAACTGGCCCGGGCCGGTGCGAGCGGGCCGGCGTTCGGCCTGCACAACGACATCATCGGGCCGTACCTGACCGACCTGACCACCGAGGAGCAGAAGCAGCGCTGGCTGCCGGGCTTCTGCTCCGGCGAGATCGTCACGGCTATCGCGATGTCCGAGCCCGGCGCCGGCAGCGACCTGGCGGGCATCACCACCACGGCGGTACGCGACGGCGACGACTACGTCCTCAACGGGCAGAAGACGTTCATCAGCAACGGCATCCTGGCCGACCTGGTCGTCGTGGTCGCCCGTACCGATCCCGGGGCCGGGCGGCGGGGGATCAGCCTGCTCGTGGTCGAACGCGGCATGCCCGGGTTCGAGCGTGGCCGCAACCTCGACAAGCTCGGGCAGAAGGCGCAGGACACCGCCGAGCTGTTCTTCGCCGACGTACGGGTGCCCGCGGCCAACCTGCTCGGCACCGAGGGCGAGGGCTTCGCCTACCTGATGCGCAACCTGCCGCTGGAGCGGCTGTCGATAGCCGTCGCGGCGCTCGCCGGCGCCGAGACGGTGTTCGCGCAGACGCTCGACTACTGCAGGCAGCGCCAGGCGTTCGACCGTCCCATCGGCAGTTTCCAGCACAACCGGTTCGTGCTCGCCGAACTCGCCACCGAGCTGCGTCTGGGCCGGGTCTTCGTGGATCAGTGCCTGGTCGCGCCGGACCTCACCGCGGAGACGGCGGCGATGGCGAAGTGGTGGTGCACCGAGTTGCAGCAGCGCGTCGTGGACCGGTGCCTCCAGTTGCACGGCGGCTACGGCTACATGCGCGAGTACCCGGTGGCCCGCGCCTACCTGGACGCCCGCGTCCAGACCATCTACGGCGGCACCACCGAGATCATGAAGGAGGTGATCGGCCGGTCACTCGGCCTGTGAGCCGGGCTCCAGCATGGGTACGAGGAACCGGCGGGCCATGGCGCGCAGCTCGTCGGCGTCGTCGAGGTCGATGACGTGACTCGGGGTGAGCAGGAAGGAGCAGGACAGCCGGGTCATCAGCTCGGCGACCACCTCGACGTCAACAGTGGCGGCGATGGTGCCGGCGCGCTGCTCGCGGCGCAGCTGCCCGGCCACGAACCGCTGCACAGTCGCCAGCGTCCGCCCGCCGTCGCTGATCATCGAGGGGATGAGCACGTCCGGTTCGACGCTCATCAGCCCGCCGATCAGCGGGTTGCGGCGGATCGCGTCCAGCGCGCTGACGAAGCCCAGCACCACCCGGTCGCCGACTGTCTCCGCCTGCTGGATGTCGACCAGGAACCGGTCGAAGTAGCGCCGGAACTCGCGGCGGACCACCTGCTCGACCAGCCGGTCCTTGGTGGCGAACCGGCGGTACGCGGTGATCCGGGAGACGCCCGCCCGCCGGGCCACGTCCTCCATGGTGGAGCGGCGGATGCCCATCCGGCAGAACTGCTCGTAGGCGGCGTCGAGGATCCGGGTGGCCACCTCGTCGGCGTCGTCGGCGCTGTGCAGCGCCTCGGTGAAGGCGCGTTCCAGCAGCGACTCCGGCGGGCCGGCCGGTTCGTCGTGACCCGCATCGGGGGAGGACGCCTGCGCCGGAGCGGTCCGGGCCATGGGTGCCCTCCCGGGAGAGACAGTGACGCGGTTGGCGCTTCACCGTACCAATCGCCGGGGCGTACCCCCGTGCGAGCGCGACCGCCGCGCCCCGCGGATGCGGGGCGCGGCGGTCGCCTGGGTCGTGCGGTGTCCGGTCAGGAGCCGGCGCGCTTGGCCGTCGCCTTCAGGTAGTCCCGGTTGAGCCGGCCGATGGTGTTCAGCGGGATGCCCTTCGGGCAGGCCGAGGCGCACTCGCCGATGTTGGTGCAGCCGCCGAAGCCGGCCTCGTCGTGCGCGTCCACCATGCCGATCACCCGGGTGTAGCGCTCCGGCTGGCCCTGCGGCAGCAGCGAGAGCTGGGTGATCTTCGCGGCGGTGAACAGCATGCCGGAGCCGTTCGGGCAGGCCGCCACGCAGGCGCCGCAGCCGATGCAGGCCGCAGACTCGAACGCGGCGTCCGCGTCGGCCTTCGGCACCGGCACCGAGTGCGCCTCCGGGGCGCTGCCGGTCGGCGCGGTGACGTAGCCGCCGGCGGCGATGATCTGGTCGAACGCGTTGCGGTTGACGACCAGGTCCTTGACGACCGGGAAGGCGCGGGCCCGCCAGGGCTCGATGTCGATCGTGTCGCCGTCGGAGAACTGCCGCATGTGCAGCTGGCAGGCGGTGGTGCCGCGCTGCGGGCCGTGCGCCTCACCGTTGATCATGAGGCTGCACATGCCGCAGATGCCCTCGCGGCAGTCGTGGTCGAACGCGATTGGCTCCTCGCCGTCCAGGATCAGCCGCTCGTTGAGTACGTCGAGCATCTCCAGGAAGGACATGTCCGGGGACACGTCCTGCACCGGGTAGGTCACCATCCGACCCTTGTCCTCGGGGCCGTGCTGGCGCCAGATGCGCAGGGTCAGGTTCACTTGTAGCTCCGCTGCGTGGGGTGGACGTATTCGAAGGTCAGGTCTTCCTTGTGCAGCACGGGCTCACCGGTGCCGGTGTACTCCCAGGCCGCCACGTAGGCGAACCGGTCGTCGTCGCGCTGCGCCTCGCCGTCGGGCGTCTGGTGCTCGGCCCGGAAGTGGCCGCCGCAGGACTCCTCGCGGTGCAGGGCGTCGATGCACATCAGCTCGGCCAGCTCGAAGAAGTCGGCCACCCGGCCGGCCTTCTCCAGCGACTGGTTGAGCCCCTCGCCGTCGCCCGGGACGCGCACCCGCTGCCAGAACTGCTCGCGCAGCGCGCGGATCTCGTCGATCGCCTTGCGCAGCCCGGCCTCGGAGCGCTCCATGCCGCAGTGCTCCCACATGATCTGGCCCAGCTCGCGGTGGAACGAGTCCACGGTGCGGTCGCCGTTGATCGCGAGCAGCCGCTTGATCCGGTCCTCGACCTCGGTACGCGCCGCGACCGCCTCGGGGTGGCTGGCGTCGACCTTGTCCAGCGGGCCGGAGGAGGCCAGGTAGTTGGCGAGCGTGTTCGGCAGCACGAAGTAGCCGTCGGCCAGGCCCTGCATCAGCGCCGAGGCGCCGAGCCGGTTCGCGCCGTGGTCGGAGAAGTTGGCCTCACCGATCACGAACAGGCCGGGGATGCTCGACTGGAGGTCGTAGTCGACCCAGAGACCGCCCATCGTGTAGTGCACGGCGGGGTAGATCCGCATCGGCACCTCGTACGGATCCTCGCCGGTGATCCGCTCGTACATCTCGAAGAGGTTGCCGTACTTGGCCTCGATGGCCTTGCGGCCGAGCCGGTTGATCGCGTCGGCGAAGTCCAGGTAGACGCCGAGGCCGGTCGGGCCGACGCCGCGTCCGGAGTCGCAGACGTTCTTCGCAGCGCGGGAGGCGATGTCGCGGGGGACCAGGTTGCCGAAGGACGGGTAGATCCGCTCCAGGTAGTAGTCCCGCTCGTCCTCGGGGATCTCCCGCGGGCTGCGCTGGTCGCCCTTGGCCTTGGGCACCCACACCCGGCCGTCGTTGCGCAGCGACTCGCTCATCAGGGTCAGCTTCGACTGGTGGTCGCCGGAGACCGGGATGCAGGTCGGGTGGATCTGGGTGTAGCAGGGGTTGGCGAAGTACGCGCCCTTGCGGTGCGCCCGCCAGGAGGCGGTGACGTTGCAGCCCTTGGCGTTCGTGGAGAGGTAGAAGACGTTGCCGTAGCCGCCGGAGGCGAGCACGACCGCGTCGGCCATCTCGGTGCTGATCTCGCCGGTGACCATGTCGCGCACCACGATGCCGCGCGCACGGCCGTCGACGAGGACCAGTTCGAGCATCTCGTGGCGGGCGTTCATCTCCACGTTGCCCAGGCCGATCTGCCGCTCCAGGGCCTGGTACGCGCCGAGCAGCAGCTGCTGGCCCGTCTGGCCCCGGGCGTAGAAGGTGCGCTGCACCTGGGCGCCGCCGAAGGAGCGCGTGTCCAGCAGGCCGCCGTACTCGCGGGCGAACGGCACGCCCTGGGCCACGCACTGGTCGATGATGTTGACCGACACCTCGGCCAGCCGGTGCACGTTCGACTCACGGGAGCGGAAGTCGCCGCCCTTGACCGTGTCGTAGAAGAGCCGGTGCACCGAGTCGCCGTCGTTGCGGTAGTTCTTGGCGGCGTTGATGCCGCCCTGCGCGGCGATCGAGTGGGCCCGGCGCGGGCTGTCCTGGTAGCAGTAGGACCGCACCTGGTAGCCCTGCTCGGCCAGCGTGGCGGCGGCGGAGCCGCCGGCCAGGCCGGTGCCGACCACGATCACCGTCATCTTCCGGCGGTTGGCCGGGTTGACCAGCTTCATCTCGAAGCGGTGGCGCTCCCACCGCGTCTCGACCGGGCCGTCCGGGGCCCGGGTGTCGGCGATCGGGTCGCCCTCGGTGTAGAGATCCATGTCAGGCCACCAATCCGGTGATCACGGCGAACGGGACCAGCAGGTAGCCGCCGACGAGCGCGACGGCGAAGACGAGCGCGGCGATCCGGGCCCGGCGCTCGCCCTTGGGCGTCTGCTGGCCGAGGCTGCGGAACGCGCTGAAGGCGCCGTGGCGCAGGTGGAAGCCGAGGGTCACCAGCGCGAGGGTGTAGAAGAGCGTGACGTACCAGCGCTCCGGCGCGAAGCCGGCGACCACGTTGCCGTACGGGTTCGACGGGTCGCCCTGCGGGTTCAGGTGACCCGTGGTCAGGTCCAGGATGTGGTAGATCACGAAGAGCAGGATGATCACACCACCCCAGCGCATCGTGCGGGCCGCGTAGTTCACGTGGATCTTGCGGCGGTGCGCGTACTTCACCGGGCGGGCGGCCCGGGACCGCATCGCGAGCACGGTGGCGGCACCGATGTGCCCGAGGACGGCCGCGGTGAGCACCGTGCGCTGGATCCACAGGAACCAGGTCGTGGGCAGCAGCGGCGTGCCGATGTCCCGCAGCCAGTGCGCGTAGTGGTCGAACGACGTCTCGCCCGTGAAGATCTTCAGGTTCCCGAGCATGTGCAGGATCAGGAACAGCACAAGGATGATGCCCGTCACCGCCATGACGGCCTTGAGGCCGACGTTCGAGCGGATGGGCGACCGAGTTTTCGTGATTACCACGCGAACGACGCTAGGAGCACTTCGATCAGGCGTCCAATGCATCGAAATCGCAGTGTTGATAGCCGTAAGCTATGTAGATGCAGCTCCATCAGCTTCGGTACTTCGTAGCGGTCGCCGAAGTACGACATTTCACCCAGGCAGCCGATCTTGTCGGCATAACCCAGCCCTCGTTGAGTAAGCAAATTCACGCGCTGGAGGCCGACCTCGGTGCCCCGTTGTTCGAACGGGTAAGGGGCAACATCACACTCACCGCGGCCGGCGAGGTGCTGCTGCCGCTGGCCAAGCGGATCCTGGCCGACGTGGAGACCGCGACCCGCGAGGTGCAGGAGCTGGTGGGGCTGCGCCGTGGCCGGGTCCGGCTCGGCGCCACACCCAGCCTGGCCACCTCGCTCGCCCCGCCGGTGCTGCGGCGGTTCCGCGACGCGTACCCCACTGTCGACCTGCGGGTCGAGGAGGGCGGCTCGCAGGACCTCGTCCGGGACCTGCTCCGCGGCGACCTCGACCTCGCCCTGATCATCATGCCGTCGGCCGGCACCGACCCGGGGCTGCGCGCCGACCCGATCCTGCGCGAGAGCCTCGTGGTCGCCTCGGTCGATCCGCTGCCCGGCGCCTCGCCCGAGGGGGAGCTGCGCATCACCGACCTGCGCGACCAGCCGCTCGTCATGTTCCGCGAGGGCTACGACCTGCGCGACGCCACGCTCCAGGCGTGCCGTGCGGCCGGCTTCGAGCCGACCCTGTCCGTGGACGGCGGGGAGATGGACGCGGTGCTCAGCTTCGTCGAGGCCGGGCTCGGCGTCGCGCTGGTGCCCGGCATCGTGGTGGCCCGCCGGGCCGGCATCCGGGTCACCCGGCTCGTCCCGCCCGGCGTCCGCCGGACCATCGCGGTGGCCCGCCGCCGCGACGTGGTGCCCACCCATGCCGGGCGCGAGCTGCGCCGCATCCTCCTGGAGTACGTCCACGACGCCACCGCCACCGCCGAACTCCCCCCAGGCGTAGAGCCGCTGTAGCCCCGCCCCGCCGCGTCGTTGATCTTGCACATTGGGCCCCGGCGAAAGGGGCGAAAACCCCGGTGCGGGGGCGCCAAGTGCAAGATCAACGCGTCGAGGGGGGGTCAGCGGCCCTCGGCGTCGTCCATGGCTCGGTAGATGCGCTGCTCCGACACCGGGTAGGGGGTTCCCAGGGCCTGGGCGAAGACGTTCACCCGAAGCTCCTCGATCATCCAGCGGATCTGGCGGGCCGCCGGGGTCGCGCGCCTCGGCGGGGGCAGCGCGGCGAGCATGTCCTGGTACTCCTTCTGCACCACGGCGACGCGGTCCTGCTGAGACTTGTCCCGCTGCGGGTTGCCGGCCAGCCGGTCCAGCCGCCGCTCGATCGCGGTCAGGTAGCGCAGCAGGTCGGGCAGGCGCGCGTACCCCGTCTCGGTCACGAAGCCCTTGTGCACCAGGCCGGTGAGCTGGCCGCGGATGTCGGCCAGCGCGGCCACCACCGCCAGGTTGCGGGTGGCGCCGAGCCGCTGCTCCACCGCGTACCCGGCGGCGAGCACCCGCCGCACCCGCTCCATCACCTCGACGACCGTGTCCACCAGGTCGGCGCGCACCCTGTCGCGCAGCGCGGCGAAGCCCTCGGCATCCCAGGCGGGACCGCCCGCGTCACCGATCAGCTTGTCGATCGCCGCGCCGGCCGCGTCCTCGATCAGCTCCGGCACGCTGCCGTGCGGGTTGCGGGACAGCGCCAGTTTCGCCTCGTTGCTCAGCCGCCCCTGGAGGAACTTCGCCGGCGACGGCAGCGTCAGCCGCAGCAGCCGCCGGGTGCCCGCCCAGTGCGCGGCCTCCTGCTCGGCGGCGGAGTCGAACACCTTCACCCCGACCGTCGCGCCCTCGTCCACCAGCGCCGGGTACGCGGTCACCGCGAAGCCGGCGCGTACCTGCTCGATGCTGCGCGGCAGCGCGCCGATCGACCACTCGGTCAGCCCGGTACGGGCCACGTCCGGCGCGGCGGCGGCCACGACCTGGCGTACCTCCTGGCGCAGCTCGCGTTGCAGCGCCGGCAGATCCTTGCCCTCGGCGACCGGCTTGTCGTCGTCGCCGAGCACCCGGAACGTGACCCGCAGGTGCGGCGGCAGCCGGCCCAGGTCCCACGCGTCCGCCGGTACGGTCACGCCGGTCATCCGGCGCAACTCCCGGGTCAGCGCGGCGAGCAGCGGCTCCTCGCCCGGGGTGATCGCGGCCAGCGCGGCGCGGGCGAAGTCGGGCACCGGCACGAAGTTGCGCCGCACCGGCTTGGGCAGCGACCGGATCAGCGCGATCACCAGTTCCTCGCGCAGCCCCGGCACCTGCCAGTCGAAGGTCTCCGCCGGCACCTGGTTGAGCAGCGGCAGCGGGATGTCCACCGTCACGCCGTCGGTGGGCGCGGTCGGGTCGAACGTGTACGTCAGCGGCAGCGTCACGCCGTCGGCCCGCCACTCGTCCGGGAAGTCCCCCTCGTCCACCCCGCTCCGGCCGTCGTTGACGAGCAGTTCGCGGGTGAACGTGAGCAGCTCGGGCTGTTCCCGGCGGGTCTTCTTCCACCAGGAGTCGAAGTGCCGGCCGGAGACCACGTCGGCGGGGATCCGCTGGTCGTAGAAGGCGAAGATGGTCTCGTCGTCGACCAGGATGTCGCGGCGCCGGGCCCGGTTCTCCAGCTCCTCGATCTCGGTCAGGAGCTTCTGGTTGTCCCGCCAGAACTGGTGGTGCGTCTGCCAGTCGCCCTCCACCAGGGCGTGCCGGATGAACAGCTCCCGGCTCAGACCTGCGTCGATCCGCCCGAAGTTCACCTTGCGGGAGGTGACGATCGGGATGCCGTACAGCGTGACCTTCTCGTAGGCCATCACCGCGGCCTGCTTCTTCTCCCAGTGCGGCTCGCTGTAGCTGCGCTTGACCAGGTGCTGGGCCAGCGGCTCGACCCACTCCGGCTCGACCCGCCCGGCCACCCGGCCCCACAGCCGCGACGTCTCCACCAGCTCGGCGGCCATCACCCAGCGCGGCGGCTTCTTGAACAACGCCGACCCGGGGAAGATCCCGAACTTCGCGCCCCGCGCGCCGAGGTACTCGTGCTTCTGCGCGTCCTTGAGGCCGAGGTGCGACAGCAGGCCGGGCAGCAGCGACTGGTGCACCTTCGGGGTGTCGATCTCCTCCGGCAGGTCGGCCCCGGCGCCGCGGCGGCCCTCACCCTTGTCCGAGGTACGCAGGACCTGGCGCAACTGGCTGACGATGTCCTGCCACTCGCGTACCCGAAGGTAGTTGAGGTATTCGGCCTTGCACATCCGGCGGAACGCGCTGGAGGACAGTTCCCGCTGCTTCTCCCGCAGATACCGCCACAGGTTCAGGTACGCGACGAAGTCCGACTCGGAGTCGGCGAACCGGGCGTGCGCCTGGTCGGCCTGGGCCTGCTTGTCGGCCGGGCGTTCGCGCGGGTCCTGGATGGACAGCGCGGCGGCGATCACCACCACCTCGGTGGCGCAGCCGTTGCGCTCGCCCTCCAGGACCATCCGGGCCAGCCGGGGGTCGACCGGGAGCTGGGCCAGCCGCCGCCCCAGGGCGGTGAGTCGCTTCGCCGGGTCGGTCTCGGCCGGGTCCAGCGCGCCCAGCTCGTGCAGCAGGTTGACGCCGTCGGCGACGTTGCGCCGGTCCGGCGGGTCGATGAACGGGAACGCCGCGACGTCGCCGAGCCCGATCGATGTCATCTGGAGGATGACCGAGGCCAGGTTGGTCCGCAGGATCTCCGGGTCGGTGAACTCGGGGCGGGAGGTGAAGTCCTGCTCGTCGTAGAGGCGGATGCAGATGCCGTCCGAGGTACGCCCGCAGCGGCCCTTGCGCTGGTTGGCGCTGGCCTGCGAGACCGGCTCGATCGGCAGCCGCTGCACCTTGAGCCGGCTGGAGTAGCGGGAGATCCGGGCGGTGCCCGGGTCCACCACGTACTTGATGCCGGGCACCGTCAGCGAGGTCTCCGCGACGTTCGTGGCCAGCACCACCCGGCGGTTGCTGTGCGCGGCGAAGACCCGGTGCTGCTCGGCGGTGGAGAGCCGGGCGTACAGCGGCAGGATCTCGGTGCCGAGCAGCGACCGCTTCTTCTGCACCAGCTTGCCCAGCGCGTCGGCGGTGTCCCGGATCTCCCGCTCCCCGCTGAGGAACACGAGGATGTCGCCCGGCCCCTCGGTGGCCAGCTCCTCGACCGCGTCGCCGATCGCCTGGATCTGGTCCCGGACGTTCTCCTCGTCGGCCTCGTCCTCCTCCTCGGTCTCGGTGACCTCGACCAGTGGCCGGTAACGGACCTCCACCGGGTACGTGCGCCCGGACACCTCGACCACGGGCGCCGGGTTGCCGTCGGCGTCGGCGAAGTGCTTCGCGAACCGGTCGGTCTCGATGGTCGCCGAGGTGATGACCACCTTGAGGTCGGGCCGGCGGGGGAGGAGCTGCCTGAGATAGCCGAGGATGAAGTCGATGTTGAGGCTGCGCTCGTGTGCCTCGTCGATGATCAGTGTGTCGTACTGCCGCAGCATCCGGTCGGTCTGCAACTCGGCCAGCAGGATGCCGTCGGTCATCAGCTTGACCAGGCTGTTGTCGCCCACCTGGTCGGTGAAGCGCACCTTGTAGCCGACCACGTCGCCCAGCTCGGTGCCGAGTTCGTCGGCGATCCGGTCGGCGACCGTGCGGGCCGCCAGCCGCCGGGGCTGGGTGTGCCCGATCAGGCCGGTGATGCCGCGCCCCAGCTCCAGGCAGATCTTGGGGAGCTGGGTGGTCTTCCCGGAGCCGGTCTCGCCGGCCACGATCACCACCTGGTGGTCGCGGATCGCGGCGGCGATGTCGTCCTTGCGCTCGCTGACCGGCAACTGCGGCGGATAGGTGATCGCCGGCACGGCCGCGCGGCGCGACGCCAGCCGCGCCTCGGCCCGGGTCACCTCGGCCCCGATCTCGGCCAGCGCCGCCTCCCGCCGCTGCGGGTCGCGCAGCTTGCGCACGCCGTCGAGCCGCCGCTGGAGCCGCCGCTGGTCGCGGAACATCAGGGGGCCGAGGCGGCGGTGCAGGTCGCGGGCGGTCTCAGGGGCGGCGGGTACGGCTGGATTCTGCATGTCGTCGCCAAGGATAGGCAGCCGCGCGGCGGACCGCCCCCGGGTTACCGGCGCCGGGCGTGCCCTCCCTGCCCGGGCCGTCCCCGCCGGATAAAGTTGCCGCCGACGAGGCCGACGGACGAGGCCGACGAGGGGCGGGGATGATCATGCGGGACACCGACCGGGCGCTCGTGCAGGCTGCCACCGCCGTCGCGAAGCTGCGTTGCCGCAGCGACAACCACACCGTCGCCGCCGCCGTGCGGAGCACCGAGGGCCGGGTGTTCAGCGGCGTGAACGTCTACCACTTCACCGGCGGCCCGTGCGCCGAGGTGGTGGCTCTCGGGGCCGCCGCGACACAGGGCGCGGGTGAGCTGGAGGCCATCGTCGCGGTGGGGGACCGGGGCCGGGGCGTCCTGCCGCCGTGCGGGCGCTGCCGTCAGGTGCTCCTCGACTACTTCCCGTCGATCAAGGTGATCGTCGGCCCGCCCGACGGGCTGCGCGCGATCCCGATCGCCGATCTGCTGCCCGAGACGTACGTCTGGTCCGACCAGCAGGTCGAGGTGCCGGCCGGGCCGCGTGCCGCCCTGTGGCCGGTGCCTGTGGTGCCCGGCGTCCGGCAGGCCGCCGAGGACTGAAGCCGGGCCCGGGGCCGGGCGCGGCGAGCCGCGGCACTCAGTCGCCGGCCGCGGCCTCCAGCATCGAGCGGGGGACCGGCACCTCCTCGAAGCGAACCTGACCCTCCGGCACCATCCAGCTGCTGACCTGCGCGACCAGCCGGCCCGCGCGGACCGCCGGGTCGTTCGCGTACAGCTCACGGGCCATCTGCGGGTCCACCGACAGCACCACGAAACCGCGGACGCGCCCGTCGTCGCCGTCCAGGAACGGCCCGGCCGCGAGCACCGCGCCCTGCTCCACCAGCCCGGCCTGGTGCGCCAGGTGGGCGTCCTGGATCCGGTCGAGGGCGTCCTGCGGCAGGTCCGGCGCGTCGTCCGGGCGGACCAGGAGCACCACCGTGTGCCTGTCGAATCGCATGTCCTCAGGCTAGGGGCTGCCGGGCGTGCAGTGCCCGGATCGACCAGTCCAGCACCGGCGCCAGGCTCTCGGGCGGTGGCCAGCCGTTGACCACGGCGAGCAGCTCCAGGTACCGCTCCCGGCGAGGGTCGCGCGCGGTCCGCAACCGGTCCAGCATCCGCCGGCGCAGGCCGGCGTCGTCCGGCCGGCCGCAGAGCCGCGCGTACCGGTCCGCCGCCCGGGCCAGAACGGGGTCTGCCCCGGGTGAGGCCGGGTCGACACCGGCGGCCAGCGCCGGGGCCACCTCCTCCCGGACCACGGCGACCACGTCCCGGCGTACGCCCTCGGCGCCCGCCCGGTCGGCCGCGTGCTGCTCGGCCAGCCGGCGCAGCCCGGCCCGGAACTCCGGGTCCAGAGCCAGCTCGGCCAGCTCCACCCACGCCTCGATCTGGCAGTCGTCCGGATCGTCCGGCAGCTCCGGTGTGAGTGACCGGCGGATGCCCGCGAACCCCGGATCGGTCAGCCCGCCGAAGGACGCGTCGAGGAACTCGTCGACCAGCCGCCGTCGTTCCCGTTCGGCCAGGCCCGCCAGCCGGTGCAGCAGGTCGGCCTGCGACGGGGTGGCCCCGCGCCGGGCGATCACCGTGAGCACCGCGCGGCGCGACCGCAGTAGGCGGATCTGCGCGGTCAGCGCGTCCGCGTGCGCCGAGGCGACCTCGGCCAGGGTGACCTCCCGGGTCACCACCCGGCGCACGGTGGTCAGGTCCACGCCCAGCTCGCGCAACGTCCGTACCAGGTCGAGCCGGGCCACCGCGGCCGCGTCGTAGCGGCGGTGGCCGGCCGGCCCTCGGTCGGTGGGCGGCACGATGCCACGGTCGGACCAGAACCGGATGGTCTTCACCGGCAGCCCGGTCCGCCGGGCCAGGTCACCGATCGAGTAGCGCTCCGCACCGTCCATGCGCCCACCATCGCGCCTCCCCCCGGTGGAGGCGCAACCCCATCGACAGCGCCCGCTTAGGTACGCCTTAGCAGGTCAGTTAAGGTAAGGCGCACCTAACTGGAAGGCCAAGATCCCTCGTGACCACCGTCGCCGTCCGGCCCGCGCGGGCCGGGGCTCCCGTCCGCCGCGGCACCGTACGCCGCGTCGCGGTCACCGTGGCGGCGGCACTCCTGCTCCTGCTGGCGCTGCTGGCCAGCCTGGCGCTCGGCAGCCGGCACCTGCCCGTCGACCAGGTGTGGCACGCGCTGGTGTCCCCGGACGGCGGCGACGCCACCACCGTGGTCCGGGAACTGCGGCTGCCGCGTACCGCCCTCGGGCTCGTCGTCGGCCTCGCGCTGGCGCTGGCCGGGGTGCTGTTCCAGGCGGTCACCCGCAACCCGCTGGCCGAGCCGCGCATCCTCGGCATCAGCGCCGGGGCGTCGTTCGGCGTGGTGCTGGCCATCGCCGTGTTCGGCGTCGGCACGCTCGCCGGGTACGTCTGGTTCGGCATCGCCGGTGCGCTGCTCACCGGGCTGCTCGTGTTCGCCGTCGCCAACCGCGCCCGCGAGGGCGCCAGCCCGGTCACCCTCGCGCTCGTCGGCGCGGCCCTCGACGCCGGTCTCGGCGCCATCGTGTACGCGCTGCTCAGCATCGACGCCCGCACGTTCGAGGAGTACCGCTTCTGGGTGGTCGGCGGGCTGACCGGCCGCGACGTCGGCGTGGCCGGGCAGGTGCTGCCGTTCGTGGTGGCCGGGGTGCTGCTGGCCGCGCTCGCCGCCCGGGGTCTGGACGCGCTCGCCCTCGGCGACGACGTGGCCCGGGGGCTCGGGCACCGGGTCGCCCTGGTCCGGCTCGCCGCCGGGGCTGGTGGCGTGCTGCTCACCGGCGCGGCGGTGGCCGCCGCCGGGCCGATCGCCTTCGTCGGGCTGGCGGTGCCGCACCTGGCCCGGGCGCTCGTCGGCGCGGACCAGCGGTGGACGCTCCTGGTCGCCGCGCTGCTCGGCCCCGCGCTGCTGCTCACGGCCGACGTGGCCGGCCGCCTGGTCGCGCCGCCCGGCGAGATCCCCGCCGGCATCATCACGGCCCTGCTCGGCGCGCCCCTCCTGGCCTTCCTGGTCCACCGAGCCAAGACGGTAACCACATGACCCGCCCCGCCCCCCACTCCCGCGATCTTGCACTCGCTGCCCCGGCGGAAGGGGCATTCCGGGCACCCGCAGGGCCCGAAGTGCAAGATCAACGACGTGGGGACGGTGGGCGGCGGCGCGGGCGAGGGGTGCTGCGGCTCGGGGCGGTGGTGGTGCCGTTCCGGTGGCGGCCCGTCGTGGTGGCGCTTGTTCTGTTCGTGCTGCTCTGCCTCGCCGTGGTGATCAGCCTGTCGCTGGGTACGCCCTACGTCGCCCCGGTGGACGTGGTGCGGTCGCTCTCCGGTGCGGGCACCCCGTACGACCTCGTGGTGCGCGACCTGCGACTGCCTCGCGCGGTCCTCGCGGCGGTGGCCGGCGCGGCCTTCGGCGTGGCCGGCACGCTGATCCAGAGCGTCGCCCGCAACCCCCTTGCCAGCCCCGACGTCATCGGCGTCACCCAGGGCGCCGGGCTGGCCGCGACGATCGCGTTGACCAGCGGCGCGGCGGCGGTGCTGGTGGCGCCGGCGGCGCTGCTCGGCGGCCTGGCCGCGGCGGTGGTGGTGTTCGCGCTCGGCGCCCGGCACGGCCTGGCCGCCCAGCGGTTCGTGCTGGCCGGTGTGGCGGTCGCGTTCGCGTTCCGGGCGCTGATCGAGGTGGTCATGCTCACCGCCGACCCGATCGACGGGCTGCGCGCGCAGATCTGGCTGATCGGCACGCTCGCCGGCAAGGGGTGGAGCGAGGCGGCCTGGATCGCCGGCACGCTCGCCGTCCTGCTGCCGGTGCTGCTCTGGGCCGGGTGGGCGCTGCGCAGCAGCACGCTCGACGACGACACCGCGCGCGGGATCGGTCTGCGGCCGGTGGCCCGGCGGATCGGCCTGGCCGGGACGGGTGTGCTGGCCGCCGCCATGGTCACCGCCCAGGTCGGCGCCGTCGACTTCGTCGCGCTGGTGGCCCCGCAGGTGGCCCGCCGGCTGGTCCGCGCCGAGCGCCCGCCGCTGCTGTGCGCCGCGCTGCTGGGCGCGTTGCTGCTGGTCCTCGCCGACCTGGGCGCCCGCCGGCTGCTGGCGCCCACCCAACTGCCGGCCGGCGTGCTGACCGCCGCGATCGGCGGGCCGTATCTGATCTTCGTGCTGCTCCGCACCCGAGGGAGGCGGTCGTGACCGCGCTGCTGTCCACCCGCGACCTGGTCGTCGGCTACGAGGGCCGCACCGTGCTGGACGGGCTGGACCTCGACCTGCCGGCCGACACGTTCACCGTGATCGTCGGCCCGAACGCCTGCGGCAAGTCGACGCTGCTGCGCACGATGGCCCGGCTGCTCACGCCCCGGCGCGGCGCGGTGCTGCTGGACGGCGCGGCGATCCGGGACCTGCCGACCCGCGACGTGGCCCGGCGGCTCGGCGTCCTGCCGCAGAGCCCGCTGGTGCCCGAGGGGATCACCGTGGCCGACCTGGTCGGGCGCGGCCGGCAGCCCTACCAGCGGTGGTGGCGGCAGTGGTCGGCCGAGGACGGGCGGGCGGTCGAGGAGGCCATGCGGCTGGCCGACGTCGGCGCGCTCGCCGACCGCGCGGTGGACACGCTCTCCGGCGGGCAGCGCCAGCGGGTGTGGATCGCCATGACGCTGGCCCAGGACACCGACGCGCTGCTGCTGGACGAGCCGACCACGTTCCTCGACCTGGCCCACCAGGTCGAGGTGCTGGACCTGCTGCACCGGCTGCGCGCCGAGCGGGGCCGCACCGTGGTGGCCGTGCTGCACGACCTCAACCAGGCGGCCCGGTACGCCGGCCACCTGATCGCCATGCGCGACGGCGCTGTGGTGGCCGCCGGCAAACCGCGCGAGATCCTCACCGCGGACCTGGTCCGCGACGTGTTCGGGCTCGACTGCGTGGTGGTGCCCTGCCCGGTCAGCGGCGCCCCGCTCGTGGTGCCCGCCCTCACCCAGACCGGGTCCACCCAGACCGGGTCGACCCAGGCCGGCCGCACCCAGACCGGCTCCACCCAGACCTCGGCCGTTCCGGCCGTCACGCCGGCCCCGGCCGGCGCCCCCGTCGGCGACGCCTGAGCGCGCCGGCCCGCACCACCGAAAGGAACCTGATGCGTCGTCTCGCCGTCGCACTCACCGCCGCCCTCGCTCTCGGCGTCGGCCTCACCGCATGCGGGGAGAGCGACCCCGTCGCCGGCACCGGCACCGGGGAGACCCGGGAGATCACCCACGCCATGGGCACCACGAAGGTGCCCGTCGAGCCCAAGCGCGTGGTCGTGCTCGACACCGACAAGATCGACACCGCGCTGTCGCTGGGCGTCACCCCGGTGGGCGCGGCGACCGCCGGTGAGGCGAAGAGCTGGCCCACCTACTTCGGCGCGGACAAGCTCGCCGGCATCACCGAGGTCGGCGTGCTCACCGAGCCGGACCTGGAGGCGATCAACGCGCTCAACCCGGACCTGATCCTCGGCAGCAAGTTCCGCCAGGAGAAGTTCTACGACGAGCTGGCCAAGATCGCCCCGACCGTGTTCACGGAGAAGGTGGGCGTCACCTGGAAGGAGAACTTCCTCCTCGACGGCGCGGCGCTGGGCAAGGAGCAGCAGGCCAAGGATCTGCTGGCCGAGTACGAGAAGCGGGCGAAGGACTTCGGCGCGAAGCTCGGTGACGCCTCGTCCCGCAAGGTCTCCATCGTGCGCTTCATGCCGACCGAGATCCGCCTGTACGGGCCGGACTCGTTCTCCGGCATCGTCGTCGGCGACACCGGCCTGGGCCGCCCCGAGCGGCAGATGCTCGCCGGCAAGGAGGACAAGCGGATGGACCGGGTCAGCCCGGAGCGCATCGGCGAGGCCGACGGCGACGTGGTGTTCGTGACCGCGTACGGCGAGAAGGCCGCCGCGGAGCAGGCGAAGGTCACCGGCGGCACGCTGTGGAAGGGCCTGTCCGCCGTCAAGGCCGGCAAGGCGCACGTGGTCTCCGACGAGATCTGGATGACCGGCATCGGCGTCGGCGCCGCCAACAAGATCCTGGACGACCTGGAGAAGCACCTGGCCGCCTGAGCCCCGATCACCCGCGCCCGTCCAGCCGTCGTCGGCCGGACGGGCGCGGGTGTGTTCAGGCGGCCAGTTGCCAGAGCAGGAACGCGTTGAGCGCCACCACGAACGCGGTGATCGTCACCGCGGCGGCGGTGGTGGCCCGGCGGTTGACCAGGCTGCCCATCAGGTCCCGGCGGCGCGTGAACATCACCACCGGGATCAGCGCGAACGGTATGCCGAAGCTCAGCACCACCTGGGACAGCACCAGCGCGCGGGTCGGGTCGACGCCGATCGCGAGCACCGCCAGCGCGGGCAGCAGCGTGATCATCCGGCGGATCAGCAGCGGGATCCGGCGGCGCAGGAAGCCCTGCATGATGATCTCGCCGGCGTACGTGCCGACGCTCGTGGAGGCGAGACCGGACAGGAGCAGGGCGACCGCGAAGCCGACCGCCGCGGCCGTGCCGAGCGTGGTGGCGAGCCCGGCGTGGACGCCTTCGAGGGTGTCGGTGCCGGGGATCGAGGTGCCGTGGAAGCTGCTCGCGGCCACGAGCAGCATGGCCAGGTTGACCGCGCCGGCGATGCCGAGCGCGATCAGCACGTCGACCCGCAGGCCCTTGGCGACCACACGCCGCTGCGCCTCGCCCTCGGCCGGCAGGCGGTTCGGTGTCAGCGCCGAGTGCACGTAGATGACGTGTGGCATCACCGTCGCGCCGAGGATGCCGGCGGCGAGCAGCATGCTGTCGGTTCCCTGCATCCGGGGCAGCAGCCCGGCCGCGGCGTCGGACACGTCCGGCTGCGCGCTGACCAGGTTGACCGCGAACGCCAGCACGATCACGCCGAGCAGCACCGCGATGGCGATCTCGAACGTCCGGAAACCCCTGGCGCGCAGCGCCAGGATGGCGAACGAGGCGGCGCCGACGATCAGGCCGCCGGGCAGCAGCGGGACGCCGAACAGCAGGTACAGCGCGACCGCCCCGCCGATCACCTCGGCCAGGTCGGTGGCCATGGCGACCAGTTCGGCCTGCGCCCACATGACCCGGTTGAGTGGCCGGGGCAGGTGTTCCCGGCACAGTTCGGGCAGGCTTCGCCCGGTCGCCAGGCCGAGCTTGGCGGTGAGCGTCTGCACCAGCATGGCTGCGAGGTTCGCCGCCACCACCACCCAGACCAGCAGGTATCCGTACCGGGCCCCGGCCGTGGAGTTGGTGGCGAAATTGCCGGGGTCGACGTAGGCGACCGCCGCAACGAACGCCGGCCCGAGCAGGATGAGACGCCCACGGACCGGGCGCGGGGCGCGGGCGGTCCGTAGCGGGGGTAGGACTGGCGAATCGTTGGTTACCACTGGTGCTCCTCGACGACGGACGACGGGATACAGA